>DASRZZ010000053.1:0-4597 GCA_035685925.1 Syntrophales bacterium
CTGATAGGATGAAATAAGCTCTGCGCTGAAGAGGAGGATCAAAGCCACGTAAAAGACCCAGATCACAAATATGACCACAGTTTCCAGGGAACCAAAAATCACGTGGTATCGGGTGTAGTGGGATACATACCAGGTAAAAAAGTGTTTGGCAATTTCCGTTAAGGCGGAGAAGATAGCTGCACCGGTCAGTGCACTGCCCAGACCGACTTTGACCGTGGGGATGACTTTGTAGACCGCAGTAAAAAATGTAACTGTCAGGAGATAAGGCAGAATATAGCGAAACAGGGCTCCGTGCAGAAAGGGAAGAATTATAAATTGATTACTGGAGAGAAGTGATTGCTCGGCGAGGAGTGCTGAGATATAGGTAAATCCCAAACTGATGATGCCGACGGCCCACCCCATAGGAATCATGGAGACGGCAAGGAGTTTGGATACAAAATAGTTTCTATACTTTCTTGAACGGAAAATGACGTTTATTGCTTTCTCGATAGCATTGAAGATCATCGCGGAAAACCAGATCAGACTGAAGATACCAACCCATCCTAGGAGTTGTTTTTTCTGTTCAATATGACCAAGTTGCTTAAGGAGAGTTTCCGAAAAGTAAGGGTTAAATCCCCGGATAGTTTCGATTAACTCATGTTGAACAGCAGGACGCGTGCCGAAAATGTAGTTTGCTGCCAGCATGGTGAGGATGAAGAGGGGAATAAAAGACAAAATCGCATACAGTGAAATAGCCGCGGCCTGATTGGCGTTACTGTTATACTTGTAATTTTTAATTGCATCCCACAGTATGTCCCAGGCAGTGGCGAGGACGAGGTGGGATTTCTCTATCCTATGTTCCCATCGCTGGTATGTCTGTTTCGTTTTATTATTCATGTACTGGCGGTGATCAGAAAAGCTCTGTAGATGGCATGTTGTCGCAGTGGAAAAATCAAACGTGCGCCGAGCCAAAAGTATAGGTGAGTGGTCTGGGCCTGTCAAGCGTAAAGCATGCAAAATTTAATTGAAAAGACGTCTTGCATCCTGTAATCTTCCCGGCATGAAGATTTCAAAGCTTGTTGCTATTGTTATTGTCATACATATTGCCTTATGGGGTTGCAGCCGGAAAGAGCAGGATAGTGCCGCAAGAAGCCTGGCCGATTCGGGACCTGCCTATGGGGACATAATTGTGGAGGGCTCTATTGGCGATGCCAGTAACCTGATTCCCATAATATCGTCGGACAGTACGTCTCACGGCATAGCCTCAATGGTTTATAATGGATTGGTCAAGTATGACAAGGACATCAACATCGTAGGAGACCTGGCTGAATCATGGGAGGTTTCCAGGGACGGACTGGTAATCACTTTTCACCTCAGAAGAGGGGTGAAGTGGCATGATGGTTATCCCTTTACAGCTGAAGATGTCCTCTTTACCTATAAGATCACCATCGACCCCAAGACCCCCACCGCCTATTCAGGTGACTTTCTCAAGGTTAAGAAGGCTGAGGTACTTGATGATTATACGTTCCGGGTTACCTATGACAGGCCCTTTGCTCCTGCACTTATGAGCTGGGGTTCGCCTGTCCTGCCCGCGCATCTTCTGGCGGGGAAGGATATCACAACATCGCCCCTGGCTCGTCATCCCGTAGGAACAGGGCCATACATATTCAAAGATTGGGCGCCAGGCCAGAAGATTGTCCTCGTCTCCAATCCGGACTATTTCGAAGGCAGGCCGTATATCGACGGCTATATCATGCGGATCATACCCGATACGGCCACCATGTTTTTGGAATTGCGCGCAGACGGCATCGATCGGATGAACCTGACCCCCCTTCAGTATACAAGGCAGACGGAGAATAATTTATTCCGGAAGAACTTCAACAAGTACCGGTATCTTTCTTTCTCCTATACTTACCTTGGCTATAATCTTAAAAACCCTCTATTTACCGACAAACGTGTGCGACAAGCCATCGCATACGGGATCAATAAAGAAGAGATCATTCAAGGCATTCTGCTGGGATTGGGCAAGGAGGCCACAGGCCCCTACAAGCCTGGCACCTGGGTCTACAACCCCAATGTAAAAAGGTATCCCTACAATCCGGGGAAGGCAAGAGAGCTCCTGGCGGCCGCCGGCTGGAGAGATACCGATGGCGACGGTATACTGGATAAAGACGGACAGCCTTTCGTTTTTGAGATTATGACAAACCAAGGAAATGAAATCAGGGCAAAGACTGCCGAAATAATCCAGAGGCGCCTTTCTGAAATAGGCATCAAAGTCAAGATCAGGGTCCTTGAATGGGCCGCGTTTGTCAACGATTTCATCAATAAGCGGCGCTTTGACGTTACAATCCTTGGTTGGACGATTCCACTTGATCCTGACCTCTACGATGTCTGGCACTCAAGTAAGACAGGGCCGCAGGAATTAAACTTCATATCCTACAAAAACGATGAGGTCGATAAACTGATAGAAAAGGGCAGGGGCACCTTTGACCAGAAAGAAAGAAAAAAATATTATGACAGGATACAGGAGATATTGGCTGAAGAGCAGCCGTATCTCTTTCTCTATGTTCCCGACGCCCTGCCGATTATCCATGCCCGATTCCGTGGCATTGAGCCCGCACCCCTTGGCATCGGGTATAATTTTATCAAGTGGTATGTCCCTAAAGAAGAACAGAAACTGGTCATGGAAAGGTAAGTAAAAAGGTAGGGAATCGCTTTCAGTCGGAAAAGAAGATTCCCGCGGTCTCGCCGGTATCTCATCCAGTAGTTATTACCCGCTGATCAACTCTTAATTAACTATTATTGTTTTTGCTATAGTATTATTGCATTTTACCGGAAAGAAAACGGGAAAAACATGGGAACGTATTTCTCATTATCCTTATCATACTGCTGATTAGCGCCCAGCCAAGGTGACTTTACAGTGTAGGCTGGATATATATCCCGGCGGCGGACTCGACCGTAGAGGATTCCAAACAGAGGTCATGAACCAACTTGCCGGTGCAAGATATTTCAACAGAGGAGGTTGTATGATGGACAAACGAAAGGCGTACCAGGAAAAGCTCGATGCACAGTTGGAGGAATGGAACGCGCAGATCTCTTTGCTCAGAGCCAAGGCAGACAAGGCGGGGGCTGAGGCCAAGGTTGAATATTACAAGCTAATCGAATCGTTGCAGAACAAGCAAAACGGGGTCAGGACGAAGCTACAGGAGTTGAAGGCCGCCAGCGATGAGGCTTGGGGAGACCTCAAGGCCGGTGCGGAAAAGGCCTGGGCTGAAGTCAAGACTGCCTTCGACAGTGCCGAGTCAAAGTTCAAATGAGCGAGGCACCGGACTAAGACGCCTATGAAAGGAGGTGCAGTAAAGTGACCATCACGGTAGCTCATATACAACCCATTGTGGCCTTAATCGCCGGGATTTTGATTCTCATCATGCCGAGACTCTTGAATTTTATCATTGCCATCTACCTCATTGTGATCGGAATTGTAGGGTTCATTCATTAGATGTTTTGTAATCAATCGCTCATTCCAAAAGGAGGATGAAATGGCAAGATACGGGAAAAAGGCGCAGGAGACGGTTAAGGAAGCAATGGAGAGGTTTAAGAAAGGAGAGCTGAAAAGCGGCAGAGGAAGGAAAAAAGTAAAGAGCAGAAAACAAGCGATCGCCATTGGACTTTCGGAGGCTCGGGAAAAGGGAGCCAAGGTACCCCTTCCTGTTTCCAAGAAGTCAAAGAAGGGATGAAGGGCAACTGTCTTTCTGACATATGAAAGGGGATGGTGATGCCGCTTGTCGTTCTATCAATACTGTTTGCTCTTCGGCTTGTTTGATCCATGCCAGGGAAATCAGCTTCTTCGGCGGCTACGGGTGACCACCCACCCCATGCGGTCCACCGGGGCATGGCAAGCCCAATAAGTGAAAGGGCTTGGCGAGCACTTCGCCTGTACGCTTTGGTATGTTAACCAGGGACACTTTATCTCGCATCATCGGGACGGCACCGCCGCTGTTCTATGATTCCAAACAAACAGAGTCCACTGACACCTCTCACCGTGGTCAGAGCCAATCCTTTGTTCTATTACGACATCCGGCTATCCTACGACCGACCCCCTGCCAAAAAAGAATCCCATCCCCGGCGCCGTCATTACCATTCAGATCTTCGGTGACTTCTTGGGTTTTGACCGTCACTGTCCGCTCCATAAAAGGTCTGTTAAATTCTGCTCAAACACCAACTGCAGAACTCGGGGCCATTGTGGGAGGGACGCGCACCTTTATGGCGCGGGGTAATTATGATTCTTGAAATGCATTGTCACACTGCCGAGCATTCCGGCTGCAGCCATGTGAGCGCTGCCAAGATTGTGCAGCATAATTTTGACATAGGCCTGCAGGGCACAGTGCTTACGGATCATCATTACCTGTGGCCGCCTGAGGCGATCAGGGAATTAAGGGACAAGATTAGCGTACCCGACTATTATTTGATCTTATCCGGTCAGGAAGTGACTACCCCGGAACTGGGTGATGTTCTCGTCTACGGAGCAGATGCTCCAATCCCCAACGGGTCTTCCCTGCAAAGCATACGAAAGCATTTTCAAAGTGCCGCCATTATCTGGGCCCATCCCTATCGGCAT
>DASRZZ010000054.1:0-29733 GCA_035685925.1 Syntrophales bacterium
TAGAGATATATTTGCGATCTGTGATAGGATAAAGTACAATTGAAAGAATTGGAGAGATATAGGCATCTGCTGAGTAAACTAATGAGCCACGCTGGATAAGCTCAAAAGTGCATTTTGAGGGATAATAATCTGATATGCCGCTGAGGACAGAGACAGTAAAAAGCGGACTGGCTTCACTGGATGAAGTTGTTCAAGGGCTTCGATATGGGGACAACGTCGTCTGGCAGGTTGATCATCTGGAAGAGTATATATATTTTGCCGAACCTTTTGCGAGTCAGGCCATAGCTGATGGGAGGAAGTGCATTTATCTCCGATTTGCACCCCATATTGAAATTCTTAAGGCGCGGCCGGGTTTAACAATCATCAAGGTGGATCCAGAGGCAGGTTTTGATATCTTCAGCAGAGAGGTCAATAAGATTATCGAGGCATACGGAAGAAAAATATTTTACATATTTGACAATCTCTCTTTCCTCGTCGTTCGCTGGGCAACAGATGAACTTCTTGCGAACTTTTTCCAGGTTACTTGTCCCTATCTTTTTGAGCTTGAGACAGTCGCATATTTTGCACTTACACGGGGCCAGCACTCTCATAGTGCAGTTGCGAGGATTCGCGACACGACACAACTCTTGGTTGATGTATACAAGGTACAAGAAATTATGTACCTCCATCCTTTGAAGGTGTGGGACAGATACTCTCCAAACATGTTCCTCCCGCATATGATGTCTGGCACAAGCTTGATTCCTGTCTTTCAAAGCGGAGAGGCCGCTGCGGTATCAGTAAGTGCCAGCAAAAAGCCGCTCCACATTATGGCAAGATCCATAGCCCCTTGGGAAAGCGTATTCAGAAGACTTTTGCAATACCAGGAAGCGGAAGAAGATCTGTCGGAAACAACACCTGAGGTCTCAGCCCTTAAACAGGAACTCTTGCAGATGATGGTAGGGAGCCATCCCGAATTCAATAGGCTTGCGTACTCCTATTTCAGAATAAGCGACATTCTCGCTATAAGGGACCGCTTGATTGGTTCCGGCCAGATTGGCGGAAAAGCGGCAGGGATGCTTCTGGCAAGGCGTATTCTTGCGGAAGACGGCAATGAGGACTTTTCGCGCATCCTGGAGGCTCACGATTCCTTCTATATCGGATCAGATGTCTTCTTTACCTTTTTGGTTAATAATGATCTCTTCCGCCTGCGTCTGCAGCTGACTCGGAGTTCTCACATATCCGATGATGAATTCGGAGAAGTGGAAAGGCGCTTTTTGGAAGGTAAATTTCCCGCGGAGATTATTGAACAGTTCGGTAACATGTTAGATTACTATGGCCAGGCACCAATTATTGTCAGGTCCAGCAGCCTCCTTGAGGATAGTTTTCGAAATGCCTTTGCCGGCAAATACCGCAGCGAATTTTGTGCAAATCAGGGCAGCTCCGCAGAACGTCTCGAAGCTTTCCTGAAGGCTGTTAAACTGGTTTATGCCAGTTCGGTGAATCCGGACGCCTTATCCTACCGGCGGGCTATGGGATTGGAGAACCGAGACGAGCAGATGGCGATCCTCGTGCAGCGTGTTTCAGGGATGCCATATAAGAAATACTTCTTCCCGTCACTTGCAGGCGTTGCCTGTTCTCGAAACCTTTATGTATGGACAGATCGCATAGACGCGACGAAAGGATTGATCCGACTTGTATTCGGGCTTGGGACACGCGCTGTGAACCGAGTTGGCAATGACTATCCAAGGATGATTGCCATCAGCTCTCCAGAACTCAGGCCTGAGTATGGTGTCCGTATTGCGAAATATTCGCAGTGGGAGATAGACGTCCTTGACTTGGAGAAAAATGAATTTGCAACCATGCCAGTAGCAGAAATTCTCGCTGATAGGGACTATCCGAATCTTCACCTTTTCATATCGCTGCTGGCGGACGACTACCTGATTGATCCGTTCCTAGGAAGGTTGGACAATTCAACTCAGAAGCTTATAATTACATTTAACAATCTGATCGGCCGTACTGATTTCATAAAAATTATGGATGCCATGCTGACGAAGCTTGAAAAGGCATATGGACATCCACTTGACACAGAATTCACAGCTTCTGTCGAGGCTGGCGGTCACATGCGGATCAATCTCCTGCAATGCCGGCCGATGACTGTGCCTGGGTCGATTGGTCCTGTCACCTTCCCCGATGATCTGCCCAAAGAACGTGTATTGTTCAAGGCCAGTCGTACCATCAGCGGCGGGACAATTTCAGACATCCGCTACATACTTTATATCGACCCTAAACGATATACTCTAGTTGAGTCTATTGATGTGAAGAAATCCATGGGCAGGGTGGTCGGATCAATCAATGAGCACCCATTGGTTGTAAAGGGCAAGATTATGATGATGGGACCTGGGAGGTGGGGAAGCAGCAACATTGATCTTGGTGTTAATGTGAGTTACTCTGACATAAACAATGCGTCCGTACTTGTAGAAATTGCCCGCGAGGAAGCTGGCCACCTGCCTGAATTTTCCTACGGGACGCATTTCTTCTTAGACTTGGTCGAAGCAGGAATTATTTATGTGCCAGTTTATCCTAATGACACTGAGGCTGATTTTAATCATGATTTTTTCGAGAATTCACCCAACATTCTCACGGATCTCTTGCCGGATGCGGTTAAATTCAGAGATGTGTTACAGGTCATTGATGTACCCTCCGCAAACGGAGGTAAATATGCCAGAGTAATCGCTGATCCGCAGAGACAGAAGGCCACTTGCTATATTGAGTAATAAGGCATCTGAAGCCCCATCTGCTTTGTGAGATGCATGAAAATGGAGTGGTAGTGTCCTTACAACAACTGGAATCCAGTGCCGACAGGAGACGGGCTCGTACAACTTATGATAATCCCGCTGAGTCTGATTGCAAGGCTTCGCGGTTATCTCACTGCCGTTTATGGGATTTAGTTCAACCTCTGAAAAGGCAAAACCTGATTAAGTCCTTTTTTCAAGCAATCATAAGTAATCGATTGACAGCGCCTTACATTCTCCGATGCTGGACGAAGCTGAATCTATACCCAACCTCGAAGTTTCATTGCTTCAACGACACGTTCCACTGCGACAACGTAGGCGGCCTGGCGCATATTGGTATTGTACTTCCTCGATGTGTTGATAACTGAATGGTATGCAGTCGTCATCTTCTTGTCGAGTCGCCTGTGCACATCTTCCAACTCCCAATAGTACATATAGGCATTTTGTACCATTTCAAAGTAAGACACGGTAACGCTCCCTGCGTTACACAAAAAGTCCGGTATGACGTGAATGCCATTTTTATGGAGGATATCGTCGGCCTCCATGGTTGTCGGCCCGCTTGCCAGCTCAGCAATAATCCTCGCTTTGATTCGAGGGGCGTTTCTTTCTGTTATCACGTTTTCCATGGCGGCGGGTATGAGAATATCTACATCGAGTTCAAGTATCTCTTCATTAGATATTGGTACCGCTGCGGGGAAGTGAGTGACTGAAGATGTCTTTGCCTTATGGATGCCGACTGCTTCCGGATCCAGTCCTTCCTTACTGTAAATACCGCCTTTGGAATCACTGACAGCTAATATCCTACAGCCCAAGAGAGACGTGGCGAGGCAGGCTGCGTGATAGCCTGCATTCCCATACCCTTGAATTGCCACTGTTGCTCGCGAAAGATCAACCCCGCACTCCTGAGCTGCCTCACGAACCGTATAAAGGCCACCCAGCGCCGTAGCATCGCTGCGTCCTTCGGAGCCGCCCAGAGAGATTGGCTTTCCAGTGATTACACCAAACTGATTCTTCCCGCAAAGTTTTGAATATTCGTCCACCATCCACGCCATTATCTGGGGGTTTGTATATACATCTGGAGCAGGCACATCTTTATCAGGACCGATGATTTGCCACACGCTGTCCACATATATACGGCTTAAACGTTCAAGTTCTCCTTGTGACATTTCCTTGGGATTGCAGATTACACCACCCTTTCCGCCACCGAGAGGCAGATCAAGAAGGGAGCACTTCCATGTCATCCATGCTGCATGGGCACGAACGTTATCTATCGTTTCTTCGGGGTGAAAGCGTATTCCGCCTTTAGTGGGACCTTTGGCATCGTTATACTGAACTCTAAATCCTTGAAATACCCTCGTGGTACCACTATCCATGCGGACGGGCAGTGAAACATGAAGCTCGCGCATGGGTGACCGCAGCACTTCATGGATGCCAGGTTCCAGATTTAAAATTCTTGAGCATTGATCTAATTGTTTTGTGGCGATGCTGAATGGATTTGTCTTAGCCATGGATCATCCTTCCTTTGATTATTTTTTTGGATTAAGTGGCGGTCGTTCTATAAATTTTTTATGTGACGCCTCAGGTATAATTAAAATCAATAAGAATTATTAAATATTACAAGCACTATATCAAAAAATAGCTGGCAAGAGAAAGGATAAATTTTTGAAAACTTGGATAAAAATAAAACATTTTTGAACATAAATATATAAGTTCTTCAACATTATTGTTGACAAAATAAGCTAATATTGCTATTGGAAACGGCAAACCATTGCCGTTTGCCTTATGAAAAAATTTTTTGATTCCGAAGGGATTGAGAGAAAAATAGTCCTTATCCTTCGCCTTCTGAAAGAGAATGGGCAGCCAGTTGGTGCGCGCCTTATTTCCCGGCGGATGCAAGAATTGGGAGTAATGCTGAGTGAAAGAGCTGTGCGATATCACCTGAAACTAATGGATGAAAAGGGGCTTACTCGTCTTGCGGGCAGAAGGGAAGGAAGGGTCGTAACTGATAAAGGTGTCGACGAAGTCAATAACGCGATGGTGCAGGACAAAATCGGGCTTGCCATCTCACGCATTGAGATACTGGCTTACAAAACAACATTTGATCCAGTTAGCAGCCGAGGATACCTCCCTGTTAACATCTCACTTTTTCCAAAAGAACAGTTCAAGAATGCCCTGAAGATAATGAGGCCGGCCTTTGAAATGGGAGTTACTGTCAGCGATCTCGTGGCCGTTGCCGGAGAATATGGTCAGCTGGGCAACTTTACCGTACCGGCAGGCAAAATAGGCCTCGCCACAGTCTGCAGTATAGTGATTAACGGTGTTTTGCTAAAAGCAGGGATCCCGATGGACTCAAAATTTGCTGGGATTCTGCAGCTAAAAGACAGGAAGCCTCTTCGGTTCGTTGAACTGATCTATTATTCCGGGTCCTCCCTCGATCCGTCGGAAACATTCATTATGGCGAAAATGACTTCTGTGCGAAGCGTTCTCGGAACGGGAGAAGGGAAAATTCTTGCCAACTTCAGGGAAGTTCCCGCGCCATGCAAGAACCTTGTCGAGGAGCTTGTATCGAAACTGAATAAAGCGAGGATCGGCGGCATTCTGTTGATCGGTGCTGTGAGTGAGCCCGTATGCCAGGTTCATGTGGATTTAAATAAAGTGGGACTGATCCTTACAGGGGGTCTGAACCCCATTGCCTGTGCACAGGAAGCTGGACTTCAGACCGAAAATCGCGGCATGGCCACGGTAATGGATTATCATGAACTAAGCAGATTTTCAGAAATTTTCCGAGGCAAGTGCAATAAATAGTTTATTTCAGTACTCGTATAAGTATACCAAATAATACCAGAAGGAAGGAGAAGAAGAACATGAATTTAAGAAGGCCAAATGCGAATGAAGCGACAGGGACTTTCAACCGGTCGAGAGATGTAGTACCCATGTCGGGAATCTGTACAAGATGCGTCGATGGCTGCAGAGGAGGTTGCGAGATATGGCTGTCAACTTTCAGAGGTCGTGAAGTCCTCTATCCCATAACCTTTGGTGAAATGACGGCCGGAGCTGACAAGAACTATCCCATTGATTATTCTCATCTGAGTATTCAGGGTTATGCTGTCGGGGCAGAGGGGTTGCCGAAGGGTATAAAAGCCGGTCCCGACACGGCAATATTTCCGGCTGTGGATACAGAAACCGAGTACGGATGGAAGAAAAAAGTAAAAATGCGACTCCCGATTTTTACCGGTGCACTAGGTTCTACGGAGATCGCCCGCAGGAACTGGGAGCATTTTGCTGTGGGTGCCGCTATTTCCGGAATCACCATTGTCTGTGGCGAGAATGTCTGCGGGATCGACCCGGGGCTTGAGTTGGACAACAGAGGAAAGGTCAAGAAATCGCCGGAGATGGATCGACGCATTGAAACGTATAAACGCTATTACGACGGATACGGTGAGATCCTTGTTCAGATGAACGTTGAGGATACGAGGTTCGGCGTAGCCGAATACGTCCTCAATAAACATAAGCTGGATACAATTGAATTAAAATGGGGACAGGGGGCCAAGTGCATCGGCGGGGAAATCAAGGTCAATTCTCTGGAGAGGGCAATCGAGTTGAAGAAAAGAGGGTATATCGTCCTGCCTGATCCGACTTTATCCGAAAATCAAGCGGCTTTCAAGGACGGGGCGATCAAGGAATTTGAGAGACACTCACGGCTTGGTTTTGTAACCGAAGACGGATTCCTTGATGAAGTAGAAAGGCTTCGAAGCGTAGGTTTCAAGAGAATAACGTTGAAGACGGGGGCGTATTCAGCCGTTGAACTTGCCATGGCCCTGCGTTACTGTGCCGAAGCAGAGATAGATCTCTTGACCGTAGACGGGGCACCGGGTGGTACGGGTATGAGTCCGTGGCCGATGATGACTGAGTGGGGAATTCCCAGCTTTTATCTCCATAGTCTTACCCACCAGTTCTGCGATAAATTAGCGAAGAGAAAGATCAGGGTTCCTGATATTGCCGTTGCTGGCGGCTTCTCGTCAGAAGATAGCGTGTTTAAGGCCATAGCCATGGGTAATCCGTATGTAAAAGCCGTGTGTATGGGTAGAGGCCTGATGATTCCCGGCATGGTGGGCAAAAACATCGGAGAGTGGCTAAAGGCCAAGGATCTTCCCAAGACGGTTTCCAAGTACGGCAATACAGTAGAGGAGATATTCGTCTGTTATGAGGAGCTGAAGAAAAAATATGGTAAGGAAATTAAGAACATTCCGTATGGCGCCATAGGGTTGTACACATTCAGCCAGAAGTTCAAGGCAGGTTTGCAGCAGCTCATGGCGGGGAGCAGAAACTTCAAACTCTCCCTCGTTTCACAAAAAGATCTGATGTCGTTGACTGAGGAGGCTGCCAGGATATCGGGCATACCTTACGTAATGGACGCCTATCGGAAAGAAGCGGATAAAATTCTATCCTCGTAGCTCAAATTTTTGATAGCATGAAGTCTGAAGCCCCTCTGCTAAACGCCGAGGGGCTTCAGAGACCTCGGATCATAAAAATTTCTCAAGAACCTATTTCCCACTCAACGAGGCATCACGGCAGATGTAGGCATGTTATTGTAGCGCCCAGAAAACACTGCCTGCCACATGCGATCTAATTCTGACGTTCGGAAAAGGGGAAAGATATGTGATTATGGATTTGCGGCAAGAAGGATGTTAAGGAAAGCAGTACGTGAACTGCTCATAATCAGGATGGCGGCGGGTTCTCTTCTTGTTTGGCTGTCGCTTCAAGCTCCATCTTTTTCATCATGATCAAAATGGCTGTGATCGCTGCCTGTGTCATGCCCGGTATCCTTTCCGCCTGCCCGATGGTCGAAGGCTCAATCTTCATCAGCTTCATTTTCAATTCAGTGGAAAGCCCAGGTATGGAGCTGTAATTGATATTTCTGGGAATTCTCTTCTCCTCAAGCTGTTTCATTCTTTCCACAGCATCCTGCTGCCTCTTAATGTATCCTTCATATCTGGACTCTATACAGATCTGTTTTTTGACAAAGTTGTCCGCGATAGGCTCCCATCCCTCAAAAACCTTCAGATCATCGTAGGATATCTCGCTTCTCTTCAGAAGCTGATAGAGTGTGACAGGATTCTTGATGGGAGGACTTTCCATTGTCTGAAGGATCTTATTGACATTCTCATTGGGAAAAATCTTTATGGCAGAGAGTCTGTTTATCCTATCTTCGATCTCGTGAACCTTTTCTTGCAGGTGATCATATTGATTTTGCGGGATGAGCCCTAGGTCATATCCCTTTGCCATGAGACGGATCGCAGCATTATCCTCGCGAAGGATCAGGCGGTATTCCGCCCGGGATGTAAACATCCTGTAAGGTTCATCGACACCCCTTGTGACAAGATCATCGATCATGACTCCCATGTAGGCCTCAGAGCGGTCAAGGATGAAAGGGGCTTTTCGCTGCACGGCCAGCGCCGCGTTTATGCCGGCCCATAAACCTTGCGCAGCCGCTTCTTCATAACCGGATGTACCGTTGATTTGGCCGGCTAGATATAATCCCGCGATTGGCTTCGTTTCTAGGGTCTGCCGAAGTTGCGTCGGTTGCACAAAATCATACTCTATGGCATATGCGGGGCGCATCACTTCCGCATCTTCAAGGCCGGGAACGCTGTGGATGATTCGCTCCTGAAGATCCTGGGGCATACTGTTTCCGAGGCCTTTGGCATAAATCTCTTCCGTCTCCAGGCCTTCGAATTCTAAAACAACCGGATGCCTCTCCTTATCGGAGAAACGCATGACCTTGTCTTCAAGAGAGGGGCAGTAGCGTGCGCTGATCCCCTTTATGGTGCCTGAATAGAGCGGAGAAGACATGATGTTTTCCCTAATGAGGCCGTGTGTTTCTTTCGTCGTATATGAAAAATACGAAGGAAGGCGTTCTTCGCGCAGCTTTTCCGTGGTGAAGGAAAATGGTTCCGGTTCGGGATCGCTATCCTGCCGTTCCAGCTTCGAAAAATCTATAGTTGACGCACGCAACCTCGGAGGAGTGCCTGTCTTCATACGCCCCATTTCTAAACCTAGAGACCTGAGGGATTCTGCCAGGCGGATAGATGCTGTTTCTCCTGCCCTCCCCGCCTGATAGTGTATGGTTCCAATATGTATCAGGCCGTTTAGAAATGTTCCCGTTGTGATGATGACAGTCCTGCCGCGATAAAAGACGCCTATATGATCCTCCACACCTATTGCCCTGCCATTTTCGACAATAATGCGGTCTACGAGAGTTTGCCTGAGATGGAGGTTCTTTTCCCTCTCAACTGTGGCTTTCATGGCCAGCCTGTAGAGCTGCTTATCGCATTGAAACCGCGAGGATTGAACTGCCGGCCCTTTGGAGGCGTTGAGCAACCGGAAATGCACTGCTGTCCTGT
This sequence comes from Syntrophales bacterium, assembly GCA_035685925.1. Lineage (GTDB taxonomy): Bacteria > Desulfobacterota > Syntrophia > Syntrophales > UBA2185 > Fen-1135. Next base: position 9,176 of record DASRZZ010000054.1, read on the forward strand.
CGGCAATCTTTCCCATCTCCCCGCCCAGGGCATCGACCTCCTTGACGAGCTGGCCTTTGGCAAGGCCGCCGATGGCGGGGTTACAGGACATGAGGGCAATAGAATCCAGATTGATATTGAACAAGATCGTTAAGCAGCCCATCCTTGCGGACGCCAAGGCTGCTTCGCAGCCGGCGTGACCGGCCCCGACGATTATCACATCGTAATTTCTTGACGAATATTTCACTCCCTTAACCTGAGGACTATTTTGAAAGGCTCGAAACCACCCGCTGATCAACTGCATGGTATGGAGCCGAAATTGAAATGTTGCAGTTTTACATATAATTTAATAATGTCAATTTAAAAATTACAATAAAAAAAGAGGGCTCCTTGTTAAAGCCATCGTTCTGGAACAACACAAAAAGATATTATGATCTGAAAAGTTTCTGGATGAACCTTTTCGGGTGCAGGGTTTACAAGCTCCAGATCGATGCGGGATTCACCTGCCCCAACCGTGATGGTACTGTGTCCACGGGAGGATGCATATACTGCGACGGTCGGGGTTCTAAACTGAGGCAGACTGGTTCGCTTCCTTCGGTGGCAGAGCAGATCCGCCAAGGCAAGGAATATTATAGAAAAAGCAGAAATGCAGAGAAGTTCATCGCTTATTTCCAGACTTTCACAAATACTTATGCACCGATTGATAAACTGAAAGAGCTTTATGACGAAGCGCTGCGAGAAGAAGACATAATCGGTCTGTCCATCGGTACCCGTCCTGATTGCGTGTCCGATGGAATAATTGACCTTCTTCGGGACTATGCACGAAAAAGGCACGTATGGCTCGAATTGGGGCTCCAGTCCATACATGACAGGACACTGCAGCTTATCAACAGGGGACACTCTGCGGCGACTTTCCTTGATGCTATTGAGAGGCTAGCTGGAAGCAACATTAATATTTGCGCGCATATCATTGTTGGGTTGCCGGGTGAAACGCGGGAAGATGTCCTGGAGACCGCAAGGGCAATTGCGAACCTCCGAATTGATGGGATCAAGGTACATTCTCTGCTCGCGCTCAGAGGGACCGTTATTGGCGCTCTTTATGAAAAAGGGGAAATCACTATGCTTGGCAGAGACGCCTATGTTAAAATACTAAGTGACATCCTGGAGATTCTGCCACCCGAGATGGTAATTCAAAGGCTTACTGCGGATGGTTATCGTGATGTTTTTCTTGGGCCTAAGTGGGCTGCCAACAAGATGGAAGTCATAAATGCAATAGACCTGGAACTTAGCCGGAGGGATACATATCAAGGAGTTAATTGCGGAAGAGATGTCTAATCAGAGAAGGATGCAGATAACGCCAGGGCTGGTGTGGCGGCACATGTATTGCATTTTTGGAGGGAATTTGATTTACTTAAGCGTTGACATTATAGGAAAGGTTTTGAAAGTCGTCTGACGGAACAGGTTTGTAGGTAGGCAGAATGATAGGAATCATTGATTATCAGGCCGGAAATCTGACCAGCGTAGAAAGGGCCATCCGTTATTTAGGAAAGCCTTGCCGGGTCAGTGATGATCCCAAGGTACTCGGGCAGGCCAGTCGCATAATCTTCCCCGGCGTTGGTGCCGCAGGTGAGGCGATGGCCAATCTGCGACAGACACATCTCGACCGATGGATACATGAATGGTTAGACAAAGGAAAACCCATGCTGGGCATCTGTCTTGGGACGCAGGTTATCTTTGATTATAGCGAAGAGAATGACACTCAATGCCTGGGTATCATCCCAGGTACAGTTAAACGCTTCCCAATGGATCTGCAGGAAGACTGCATGCCTTTGAAGATTCCCCACATGGGATGGAACCATGTAGCATTTCAGAATGATCACCCTGTTTTTCGGGGTATTTCCGATGAAGCCCAATTCTATTTTGTCCACTCCTATTATCCGGCTCCCCTCGATGATCGTCTGGTTATCGGATGGACCGATTATGGACAGCTCTTCTGCTCTGCCTTGGCCCGCGGAAATTTAGTGGCTGTTCAGTTTCATCCGGAAAAAAGCGGAAGGCCCGGACTCCAAATACTGTCCAACTTCTGCCGTTGGGGAGGCAAGTATGCTAAGTAAACGGATCATACCCTGTCTGGACGTCCGTGACGGAAAGCTCACAAAGGGTATCAAGTTCAAGGGTAACATTGATATCGGAGACCCCGTCGAAGCGGCGCGGGAGTATTACCAACAGGGTGCTGATGAGATAGTCTTTTATGACATCACTGCGTCATCTGACGAACGGGATATCATGATCGATGTAGTCAAACGGGTTGCGGAAACAATTTTTATTCCCTTCTCCGTGGGCGGTGGCATCCGTACGGTTGAGGACATGCGACGCGTTATTCTTGCGGGGGCCGAAAAAATCAGCATCAACTCTGAGGCAGTGAAAAATCCACCCCTCATATCTGGGGGCGCCAAGGCCTTTGGCAGCCAGTGTATAGTACTGGGCATGGATGTCAAGAAGGTCGAAGCCAGTACAAAAATACCTTCGGGCTACGAAATGGTTATTTACGGGGGGCGGGTATTCACCGGGGTCGATGCACTATGGTGGGCCAAAGAGGCCGAAAATCTAGGGGCAGGAGAGATTTGCCTGAATTCCATCGATGCCGACGGTACGCAGGACGGTTATGAAATCAAACTTACACATCTTATATCAACGAATGTTAACATACCAGTCATTGCCTCGGGAGGGGCAGGGAAACCAGAACATCTCAAAGATGTCCTTACCAGCGGCAAAGCCGATGCAGCCCTGATTGCGTCGATGGTTCACTATCGGTGCTACACAATATCGGAGATCAAGAACTATTTGCAGGGCAGCGGCATAAAGACTAGAATGATATGGTGATATCAGACGTTATTCATCACCCTTGATTATTTTTTTTGATGATATTATATTAATACAAAAGAGAAATTTGGATACAGCCAGGGAGGGCAAAATAAGGTGGACCAGAAAAGATACGAACTTAATGTTCAGTTGGCGCAGATGTTAAAAGGCGGCGTTATAATGGACGTCACCAATGCGGAACAGGCTACGATTGCCGAAGAAGCCGGCGCCGTTGCGGTAATGGCATTGGAACGAGTCCCGGCCGATATCCGCAAACAAGGCGGCGTCGCTAGGATGTCTGACCCTGCCATGATCCGCGAGATCAAGAAGGCCGTATCGATACCCGTGATGGCAAAGGCAAGGATTGGTCATTTTGTTGAAGCCCAGATCCTAGAGTCGCTGAAAATCGACTATATCGATGAGAGTGAGGTGTTAACCCCGGCCGACGAAGAGTGTCATATTGACAAAACGAAGTTTTCCATACCTTTCGTCTGCGGTTGCCGTAACCTCGGAGAAGCATTGCGCCGCATTGCCGAAGGTGCCGCCATGATTCGCATCAAAGGCGAAGCGGGGACAGGTAATGTCGTCGAGGCTGTGCGTCACATCCGGACGATGAACCGTGAGATAAGGCAACTAGTCGGCATGCCTGTTGAAGAGGTTACGGGTTATGCGAAAGCAAACGGCATGCCCTATGAACTTGCCCTGCAAGTGAGAGAACTGGGACGGCTCCCCGTTGTGAATTTCGCAGCAGGAGGTATTGCAACACCTGCGGATGCCGCCTTGATGATGCAGTTAGGATGCGATGGAATCTTTGTAGGTTCCGGCATATTCAAGTCGGGAAATCCGGCGTTACGTGCCAGGGCCATCGTCAAGGCGACGGCCTTCTATAACGATCCTGCCAAGGTGCTGGAAGCGTCCATGGATCTCGGAGAGGCAATGCCAGGAATCGAGATAGCCGAAATCCCGAAAGGACAGCTATTGGCCGGACGGGGATGGTAATAAAATGATTGGCGTTCTTAGTCTTCAAGGCGCAGTTGTCGAACATCTAGATCATCTGGACCGGTTAGGCATTCCGGGTATACCTGTCAAAGACCCCTCTGATTTTCGCAAGCTTTCCGGCCTGATAATCCCTGGTGGTGAGAGCACTTGTATGTCCCGGTTGATGCGAATCTTCGGCATTGAAGAGGTTATACTGCGCGAATATAAACGGGGTATGAAAATTTGGGGAACATGTGCCGGGGCGATTCTCCTCGCAAGTTCTGTGGTCGGCGAGTCGACTCATCTAGGTCTCATCGATATCGAGATAGAACGCAACAGTTTCGGGTGTCAGCTTGACAGTTTTGTCACGGAAGCCTGCATCCCCGTGGTTGCATCTCACCCTATACCGCTTACCTTCATCCGTGCGCCCAAGATATTAAGGGTACGGGAAGGAGTCAACGTATTACTCAGGATGGAAAACTACATTGCAGCTGCGGAGAGTTCTGATGTTATGGTCACGGTTTTTCATCCTGAACTTACAGGGTGCGTTGCCTTCCATCATTATTTCGCAAGAAAATGTGGGTTCCACCCCCTTGACCAGAAGAGAATTCCCGCCATAGCTCCCGCCTGGAACAGCAAAAGCTGGACCCGCCACGCCCGAATTGCGAGGAATTAAAGTTAACGTCCTTCTGTTTCATGCAGTTGCATATCTGCGTGTTAATTTTTTCAAGTGACTTATACGACGGCGCAGAATATCAATTTGTTTTCTGTTTTTTGACGCCTGGGCCGCCCTTTTCTCTTCTTTGAGCTGTTTAATCTTTCCTTTTATTTCCGTCTTGTTCAATTTTATCTTTGCTACATTTGTATCCTTTATCTTAACAGGTTCTTCGTCTTTGATGCCTGTTGCCTCCTTGATGAAAGCTATAAGCTCCTCCTTTTTCATATCGTGGACTGCTACGGCCCGCGGAATTTCCAAAGCTATTGCTCTGAGTTCCTTGACCGTCATTTTTTCCAACGACTTTTCTTCCTTCTTATGTTCTTTCTTCTTTGTTTCCTCAACCATCGTTCTCCTCCCGTAATTTCAAATTTTTATCTAATGGGCTGCAGTTTATGCTTTACTGTATAGCTTTGACCCTTCCGAAAGGCGTAACCGAAATTCTGTCCCTATAAAAGTTTGATTGGATTTTTTTGATATAGGGGCTAATCCTTAAGGAGTTGGATTCTTTCTGCGATATGAGCCGCTTTATCCGGTTTATTATTCATTTCGTAATAAGATTGGAGTTTTGCAAGATAGGCCAGAAGGGCCTTCTTCCACCCATTCTGCGATGCAACATCTATGGCAAGTATCAATTCCGTTTCATCAGCATTATTTTTTCGGACGAGGAGGCCAATCGCAATTAGTTTTGACAGGGGATTGTCCATATTCGATATTTCATGAGTAATCTCATCTTTATTGCCGCCTTTAAATGCCCTCAAGAAACCGACATATTGCTGCGGCAGCTGGTTTTCATCGATGCTATCGAAGGCACCTTTCAGGAAACTATAAAAGTTCTTGTTCCGCAAAATGGGTTCGACGGCATCTATCCTCAGGAATTCACTGTCATCAAATGTCTCGAGGACGGCTACTTGGCAAGCGTATTTTGTAAGATACGCCCGGGCGAGTATGTCTAGGTCTCCGCTGCTCTTGATCTCATCAACGGCCTTGTTAAAATATACTTCCGCAATACGTTCCTTGCCGTTCAAGCAGCTCTTCTTATAATTATCCAGTAGATTAAAGGAGGCGTCTTTCCACTCAGGCACCGGTTTTGATGAGCCGCAGCCAACGAGGAGGAAACTGAACATGATCAGGAAAACAATTCTTCTCATGGGAGGTTTATTACTTCAGGTTGTTTCTTAAAGGGGATTTTTCTATCAATCTCTTTGACGAGATTGCTGATCGAATTAACGGTTGTATCGATTTCTGCTCTCAATACCTTTAAATCTTTTGTTGATTCAGCCGTATCAGCACTTATCCTCACAACATTATCGACAGCGGCATTCATCGTTTTGAGCTTTACGATAACGTCTTTGAGGATAGTTCTGACTAAAGGCAGGACACCGTCTTGGCCGTACATCTGGTCGTCCGCCTTCACAAGAATATCCCTAACCTTCTTGAGAGACTCATTAACAGACTTGACGCTCTCCTTGGATCCGACGGCCATCTCGAGGAGCGTATCTTTTTCGGCCAGATTTTTCGTAAGCTTCTCCGAGTTCCTTAGAATTTTGTTCACGTCACCTTGAGGATCAGCCAAGTTCGCCGTAATGATTTCAACATGTTCAACTACCTTATCTATCTTATCCAGTGTTGGCTGGATTCTCTTTATCGTGTCGTTTATATCGTTTACTATTACAATTTCAGGGACAGTTTTCAGAGGCAGAGGCGGGCTGTTTAGATTCTCCGTAGTGACGATAAGGCGGGCAGAACCTATGAGCGGCTTATAGAGGCTAAATTTGCTATCAGATCTGATCCATTTTACGTGTTGTTCCGGAATCCTTATTCTTATGAGAAGGATTCCTTCATCGTTTAATTCTAATGCCTCAACCTTGCCAATCTTGAATCCAGAAAAAACGACCGGCGTTCCCTCAGTCAGATCCTCACCGGTTTTTGATGAGAGGGTATAGATATAATCTTTAGTGAAGAAACCTTTGCTGTAAGCCAGGTAGGTTATCGATGTGATGATCAATAATGATGTCAGGACTACAAACAAGCCGACTTTGAATTCAACTCTCTTAAGCATGGTATTCTCGTAATTAGCTGCAAAGTCCAGTAGAGATGGACTTCAGGAAAAGACCGGAGGCAATACACCCCGTCGATTTACCAAACATCAAATGTCGATCATCTTGTACCTGTCTTTAGACCATATATAATCAAATATGTGGCATTCTCTATATGAATCGTCAACGGCTTTTAAGGTTTCATATATAAATCGATCATCCTGGGCATCAGGTATGATAGTAAAGGGTCTATCAATTACAACCATAGCATCCATGACCATGGCGGCCCGCAAGAGCATCACACAAAATCGTTCCTTATTGGTCAGGGCGGGATTTCGCTTGCCGGAAATATCTTCCAAACCATATCTTGCCAGATAGCCCAGAACCAGTTTCTGTGCTTTGTCTGCGGATAAATTCTCATGATACTGCTTGATGAGAGCGATATTAACCCACACGTCTAGGTTTGACAGGAGTGGCACATCCAGCGAAACGAGCCCGAGGTTTTTCTTGTGCTGCGCTGTGAAGTCATTCAGCTCTTTCCCGAGTATGACTTCATCTTCAAAAAGTCTCAAATGAAGATTAGAATTAATGACAGCACCTCAATGAAAACAATGGCTATAAAGACATCGACCATCCCATTAAGAACGGATATCGGTATGCTCGTGAGATCATTAGTAGCACCTAACCCGAATCGTATTGGGATTAAGGTTATAAAAAAGCCTAACGTACAACACTTTACCAGAAATATTACTATATCATAGAAATCGGCTGAACTTAATAAAACATTTGAGTAGGATTCCAAGCTCAGCCCAAAAAGTACCTTAGAAAATAACAGCCCGCTCGTCAGAACCAGGATAGAAAAAAGGGCACTCAGTAAAACAACTGATATTACGCCATTTATTACCCTCGGTAAAAAGAGGTAATCGACCGCGTCGATATTGAATTTATCTAACGTGTTTAATTCTTTATTAACCTTCATTACGGCAATTTCGGCATTTATGGCAGAACTGGAGCGGAGGGCAATCAAGAGCACTGTAATAAAGGGTGCCAATTCAGTAACAACTATATCCATGATTATGCTGCCCAGATGTTCGGCAAGCCCCATGTTTTTTACGATTTGAAGAACAATACCCATAAGGAGAGTTCCGAAAATGATAGAAATGCCGGTGAACAGAGGCAGAATCTGTATGGAAGTAAAATATATTTGGTGAACCAGGACCAGTCTTGTAGCACTGTTGTACGAGTTCTTGTTAAACATCTTCAGGATGATAGTGAAAGCGAAAGAAAGGGTATTTCGGAATGTTCTGGCAAGATTTATCGTCTTTGAGCCAATTCTTACTATGACACTAATCATAATGCCCTCGCAAGAACAGCCGTGCTGTGGTAAGCCCGAACGGCATACATTCCAAGATGCTGCTAATCATTGTCACCTTTCATCGCTCATAGAATGAGCCCAAGGCTCAATATAATTGCAATGAATGTTAACATAATGTAAATTGAAGCGCAAATACTTGCTCTTATGAAAAATAGAATCAAAGAGACTGTGTATTGTAAATTCATATTATTCCTCTTCGCAATTGGGGGAAAAATATAATCAGAAAAAAATATTCCAGGAGATTAACCATGAAAATTATTCGCTTCCTTTCAGACCAAAACCGTGAAATATGCGGACTATATGAATCTGAACTCGAGGAGCAGGCCTTGGTGATCCATGGAGATCTGTTCGGAGATTTTGAAGTCACATCAAAGTTAGCAAGGGTTGGGAGCATTCTTCCCCCCGTTTATCCCTGCAATATTCTGGCACTGGGACTTAACTACAGGCAGCATGCTGACGAAACGAGCGTCTCTTATCCCGAAATACCAATTTTATTCCTTAAAGCGACAACGAGCGTGATTGGACACTTGTCACCCATTCTCCTTCCTCAAGCAGGTCCTGCAAATGTCGATTATGAAGGAGAACTGGCTGTTATTATGGGGAAGAAGATCAAGAACGCATCCCGTTCTGAAGCAATGGAAGCTGTTTTGGGCTATACCTGTGCCAATGATGTGAGCGCCCGGGACTGGCAGATCGAAAAACAAAAAAAACAATGGTCAAGGGGAAAGAGTTTTGATACTTTCTGTCCCCTGGGCCCGTATCTGGTGACAAGAGATGAGATTCCAGATCCCCAGAACCTTCGTATCCGCACCGTATTGAATGACAAAACAGTCCAAGATTCAAATACTTGCTATATGATTTTCGATATACCTGCGATCATCAGCGATCTTTCGAGGTCTATGACGCTGTTGCCGGGTACTGTTATCTTGACTGGCACGCCGGAAGGCGTCGGCTTTACCAGACAACCTCCCATATATCTTCAGGATGGTGATATTGTAACCATAGAAATAGAAGGCATTGGCAAATTGATTAATCCTGTGGAGAGAGAAGAACGGGATGACAATCGTGCCTTAGATGGTGAGGAGGCTCGGAAGCCGCTGAAGCTCTCTGATTAGAGGCCAACAAATATCTCGAAGCGTATTGACAAAGAAAAGAACCATATATCTAATAAAAAGTTGCGTGATCAAGTGAATCATCTTCATGACGTCGGGAAATCTTAAACTCAGAGGTATTTGGTAAATTTTTGTCAGACTCTCGACTGGGTTTTCTCCACTCTGATGAGGCACCGGAGTTCGAGAAGAACTCGATTGAATGTTCCGATAGCCGCTATAATTATTCGAGGTTGGGAAATTGAAGAGTCTTGGTATTTGTATAGGAGCATCCACAATATCAGCGGTCGGCATTGCCCGGGACGGCGATAATCAAATTCATAAGACATCCATAAGTGTCAAGCCACATAACGGCAATCCTCGACACGCCCTTCTTGAATTGCTTTCAAATATAGATTCGAGTGCATATGATAGAATTGCCATAACCGGGAGAAAATTCAGGCACTCCGTAAATCTTTCATCCATTTCTGAGCCAGAAGCAGTTGAGTCTGCACTTTTTTACTTTAATGGCAATGGACAGAATCTTGATGCGATCATCAGTGCGGGGGGGGAGACCTTCGTGGTCTATGTCCTAGGAAAGGACGGAAGAATCTGTTCGGTTCAGACCGGGAACAAGTGCGCATCAGGGACAGGGGAGTTTTTCATTCAACAACTCCGTCGAATAGGTGTGTCGCTGACTGAGGCAGCCAGTTTTGCGAACGAAAAGAGCCCTTATAAGGTATCGGGGCGCTGCAGCGTATTTTGCAAGAGTGACTGCACCCATGCTACAAACAAAGGTGTGCCGAAGGGGAGAATAGCTGCCGGGCTGTGCAAGATGATGGCTGGCAAGATCATTGAAATTATCAAACAGATTCCCCAAAACGACATTATGATTATCGGAGGGACCGCGCAAAATCCGGTTATGATCAGCTATCTTAAGGAAAAGATCAGAAATCTGATCGTTCCGGAAGAAGCTCCTTACTTTGAAGCCCTGGGTTCAGCTTTATGGGCTCTAAATCACGAAACGATAAAATTGCCGGAAAGAATCCACATATTCAAAAGAGGCAAGGACTCCTTTTCCTTATTGCCTCCTCTTACTAATGCTGCCGGTATGGTCGATTTCAGAAGCGCAGAGAAAGGGACGGTCCAAGAGAATGATCGCTGTGTTGTCGGACTTGACGTAGGATCAACAACAACGAAGGCCGTCATTCTCAGGGTGAGGGATAACAGTGTCCTGGCTTCCGTGTACTTGCGAACTCAGGGGAATCCGGTTCAGGCCTCAAGAGATTGCTATGCCGACCTCCATCAGCAACTGGGTGGGCTTGGAGAGAGAATAAAAATAGTTGCATTGGGCGTAACAGGCTCGGGCAGGCAGATAGCAGGATTACATGCCATGACAGGTGGTATCATAAATGAGATTATAGCCCATGCTACGGGGGCATTGTTTTTTGATAAGACGGTAGACACAATCTTTGAAATAGGCGGGCAGGATGCCAAATATACCTATATAAAAAATGGTGTGCCATCAGACTATACCATGAATGACGCCTGTAGCGCCGGTACGGGCTCATTCCTTGAGGAAGCTGCAAAAGAAACGATGGGGTTGGAAATGGATTCTATCGGCAGCATAGCAATGAAGGGGCAAGAACCTCCAAATTTCAATGATCAATGCGCTGCCTTTATCAGCAGCGACATTAAGAATGCCTCTCACGAAGGCATGACGAGGGAAGATATCGTCGCCGGTCTCGTGTATTCCATCTGCATGAACTACAATAACCGAGTCAAGGGGAATAGACCTGTAGGCAATAATATATTTATGCAGGGCGGCCTCTGCTACAACCAAGCCGTACCTATGGCCATGGCGGCCTTGACGGGCAAACGAATCGTCGTTCCACCGGATGCTGGACTGATGGGCGCCTTCGGCGTTGCCCTGGAAGTGAAACGTATGCTTGAACTAAATCTCCTTAAGGAGAAAGAGTTTTCTCTAAAGGATCTAAAGGATAGAACCATCGAATATGGAGAACCATTCACATGTAATGGCGGGAAAGAAAAGTGTGATAGGAAATGTGAAATCGCCAGGATCATAATAGAAAGGAAGACATATCCCTTCGGCGGTGCTTGCAACAAATGGTATAATCAACGCTTAAATCTTCAATTTGACAGGGCAAAAGTGAATCTCGTAAAAATTCATGAGGGTCTTGTTTTTCAGAAATATGTTTCTCCACCGAAAGACTTGGAGGACAAAGAGAATTCTAAAACGGTAGGCATTAATAAATCCTTCTTGGTAAATTCTTATTATCCCCTGTACCACACCTTCTTTTCGCGGATAGGCTTTCGTGTCTTGATTCCGGACATTCCAGAACAGGAAGGTGTAAACCGTCAGAGAGCGCCGTTTTGCTACCCCGCTGAGATATCGCATGGCTACCTTCAAAATCTGCTGAAGAAGAAACCGGATTATCTTTTTCTTCCCCAGGTAAAAGGGGCATACGCGGGGAACGGTTGCAAACAAGGCATCACGTGCCCGCTTTTGCAAGGAGAACCTTATTATCTGACAAGTGCATTCAAGGATCTGGAAATATTAAGAAATTTAATGAAAGCGGGAAAGGTGATGACACCGGTCATCGACTTTTCCACAGGATTTGAGAAGGCAGAGAATACCTTTGTGTCGATGGCGGGAAAACTTGGGTGTCGCAGAAATTTGGCCCGCAAGGCTTTCTCTGAGGCTATTGAAGCCCAGAAATGCATTTATAGGAAGATGAAGAAGGTCGGGTTAAGATTCTTGCAAGATCTCGAGGAGAATCCTGACCGGTCCGCCGTGGTTATCTTTGGCAGATCTTACAATGCCTTTGTACAGGAGGCGAACATGGGCATTCCCCATAAATTTGCATCGAGAGGCATGCCTGTGATCCCATTTGAATTTCTTCCCTTGGATGAAGAGGCTGTCGACGATAACATGTGCTGGTCAACCGGGCAGTCGATTCTCAAAGGGACAAAATTCGTGGAAAGACATCCGCGCCTTTTTGGATGCTATATCACCAATTTCTCCTGCGGTCCGGACTCTTTTCTCGGTGGATATTTCCGCCATATCATGAGGGAAAAACCCTCCTTGATATTGGAATTGGACTCTCATGTAGCCGATGCAGGCCTGGAAACGAGAATAGAGGCATTTATGGACATAATTAAGAACCACAGGGAACTGAAAAAGTCCAGTAATTATTTCTCTCCTCCCTGTCATCCTTTGCCTAGGGCAGCGCATTTTGATCACAGTAAGCAGGAGTTCATAGATTCAAAGGGGAGAATTTACCCGCTTCATCATTCCCGCATACATCTCATTATCCCGTCTATGGGGCGGTTCCTGAACGATGCAACATCTGCCGTGTTCAGATCGACTGGGATCCGCGCATCCGTACTTCCGCCCGCAGATGACGAAGCCCTTAAACTTGGAAGGGGAAACACAAGCTGCAAGGAATGCCTGCCTCTTTTGCTTACCGTAGGCAGTCTGCTCAAGTATCTGAAGGACAGGGAAAGAACGGAAGAGTTGTTGATTTATTTTATGCCGACAGCTTCAGGCCCCTGTCGGTTCAGCCAATACTCCCCTTTCATCAGCCAGCTTATTGTGTGCAGAGGGATTGAGGACGTTGCCTTATTTTCCCTTCAAGCCGAAAACAGTTATGCGGAAACCGGTAGCACTGACTTTACCTTGAAATTATGGTCATGCCTCGTTATAGCGGATATTATGCAGGATATTTATTCAGTTCTCCTGGCTAATGCCGTGGACAGAGAATTCGCCCTGAAGATCTACAATCAGGAAGCCAAAAGGCTCATTGGGATCTTTGAACAGTCGCCTAATTTTAAGGACATTCAGAGAACACTGAAGACCGTAGCAGACAACTTTCAGAAAATACCTGTAAAAAGGAACTTGCACGATACTCCTGCAATCTTACTCACGGGAGAAATTTTTGTTCGCCATGACGATCTTTCCCGGCAATTCCTTGTGGAGAAACTTGCTGAACAAGGGTTTGCAAGTAAAGTCTCGAGTGTCATGGAGTGGGTCTATTATACAGACTGGTGTTTCGAGAAGGGCTTGTCGGCTGCCACACCCAATTTTCAAGAAAGACTGTCAATACTGTTGAGGTCGGCGTGGATGAGGAGCTATGAAAAAACGTTCAAAAAAATTATGGTGCGATCAGGTTTGTATACATATCGCCTGGATGATATCGATCATCTGATAAGTGAGAGCCGGCATTTGATAAATCCGGAGCTGAGAGGTGAGGCCATATTGACCATTGGCGCATCAGTGACCCAGGTGCTTCGCCATTACTGCGGGGCTATAGCAATCGGACCTTTCGGCTGTATGCCCAACCGCCTGGCGGAAGCGATTCTTTCAAGAGAGATGGGCACGGAGCTTCCCTTTTTGGCTATTGAGAGCGATGGAAACTTTTTCCCGCAAGTCATCACCGCAAAACTCGAGGTTTTTCTACTGCAGGCGTTGAGGTTACATAAGCAAAGGACGGAAGCATACAGGAATGGTAGTCATTGAGTGGAGGTTGGCATTTGTGTTATTTTAACTGAGCCAAATGAAAAATAATGGTATTTTATAAATATTTATGCTAATTGCGCACGAATATTTCGATTCGGAGTGTTCAGAGCCTAAGGAGGTCTATAAACAAAAAATGGAAAATAAGAACAGAAAAACCTTTATCATGTTTCTCCTTGCTTTTCTTATAGGTTTTTTTATCGTTTCCCTAATAGAAGTATTGAGATCATCCTTTATTCCCGCCGGACCTGACGTCCAGACGGTGTCGGCGGTTTCAACGCCGGAGAGTCCTCGCGCGCCTTTTTCGTTTGCTGATTTAGCGGAAAGATTAAAGCCGGCTGTCGTAAATATCAGCACAACAAAAACGGTGAGAACTGGTCGTGAAGGACTTAGGACGCCCTTTGACAGATATTTCTGGGGTGATGATTTCTTTGAAAGATTCTTCGGCGATATACCTCAGAGGGAGTTCAAGCAGAGGAGTCTTGGGTCCGGTTTTATAATCAGTAGTGATGGCTACATCTTTACCAACAATCACGTGGTAGAACAGGCTGACAAGATACTGGTTAAGCTCTCTACAGGAAAGGAATATGAGGCGAAGATTATCGGTAAGGATACGAAAACGGACCTTGCCCTTATAAAGATTAAACAGAGCGAAAGCCTCCCCGTGGTCGAGATAGGGGATTCCGACAAGCTACGTGTCGGCGACTGGGTTTTAGCCATCGGGAATCCCTTCGGTCTTGAACAGACAGTAACTGCCGGCATAGTCAGCGCCAAAGGCAGAGTGATAGGCGCGGGTCCCTATGATAATTTTATTCAGACTGATGCCTCCATCAACCCCGGCAACAGCGGTGGTCCGCTATTCAATATGGAGGGGAAGGTAATAGGCATTAATACAGCCATTGTGGCACAAGGGCAGGGTATTGGATTTGCCATACCGGTGAACATGGCCAAGGCCATACTGCCTGATCTAAAATCCAAAGGAAAAGTCACTCGTGGCTGGCTTGGTATTTCTGTACAGGACGTCACGGAAGATATAGCCAAGAATCTCAAACTTAAAGACAATAGCGGTGCACTGATATCTGAGGTATTTAAGGGGGACCCCGCTGATAAAGGCGGACTGAAAGCGGGAGATCTCATAACCGAAGTGAACGGCAAGAGAATAAAGGATACCCACGAATTGCTGCTCACTATTGCCTCTTTCCACGTCGGGGATAAAATTGAGGTCAAAGCGCTGAGGGATGGGGAGGAGAAGACTTTTCACATCGTTGTTACGGAGCGGAGGGACCGACCGGAGTTAGCCTCTGCGAGAGAATCAAAGGATAACTTCGGCATGACTGTACAGGAAATAACACCAGAAATCGCTCAATATCTTGGGATAACCGGGACTGGTGGTGTAATTGTCGTTGATGTCAAGGACGGAAGCTCTGCTGATGAAAAAGGTATCCAACCCAAGGACATTGTCCTGGAAGTCAATAAAGTGAAAATTTTTTCCTTGAAGGATTACGTGCGAGAAATATCGAAAAAGAGTGCAAAGAAAAGCATCCTGCTCCTGATTAGGAGGGGCAACTCGACTTTCTTTGTCAGCTTACGCAAATAGTCAGCGCCCTCTTTTGAAAGACGGCGCCGGGTTCCTGTATGCAACGGGGTAATTACCTTTTTGCGATCTACGAAACGCTGAATGCCCACTTCGGTGACCTAAAGTGGTGGCCTGGCAATTCCCGGTTCGAGGTTATAGTCGGGGCCGTATTGACCCAAAATACAGCTTGGCGAAATGTGGAAAAAGCAATAGTCAGGCTGAAAACCAAAGAGATTCTCCATCCCGCAGGAATTTTAGCGATAGACAATTCAACGCTTGCTGATCTCATTAGACCTGCAGGGTATTACAATATCAAGACCCAGAGACTGAAATCTTTTGTACGATTCTTATTCGATGAATATGGTGGCAAACTGGATGACATGTTTGCGGAAGATCTTTGGAGCCTGAGAGCAAGACTCCTCACGGTCAAGGGGATAGGAGAGGAAACGGCCGACAGTATTCTTCTCTATGCGGGAAGGAAGCCCATATTTGTTGTTGATACATATACCAGAAGGGTTTTACAAAGGCACGATCTAATCCGCAGTTGTGCAACGTACAAGGAGATTCAGGATCTCTTTATGACCCACCTTCCACACAGCGCTCTCCTGTACAATCAGTATCATGCCCTTTTCGTCAATACAGGGAAAATTTTTTGTACCAAAAATCCTCGATGTGAAGGTTGTCCGCTTAAAACACAGAGCTATTGATCAAGACACAGGTTTCTATGTCTAGCTTCTATGATTATAGGGGTATCATCCATTGCCACTCAGCCTACTCGTTTGATGCTAGGGCACCCATTGGGGAAATTCTGGAGGCAGCGATGATCAACAGCATTGACTTTGTCATGCTTACTGATCACTCCAACTTACGGGCGAGGGAAGAAGGATTTGAAGGGTGGCATAGTGATACGCTACTCATCGTTGGTCAGGAAATTGCCCCACGTTTCAACCATTACCTTGCCTTCCAGATTGATACACCGGTAGTCATCGGCGAGGATGAACCGGATGTTTCTCCACAGATGTACGTGGATGAGGTTCTGGCCAGGGGAGGCATAGGGTTCATCGCCCACCCGGATCATGAGGGGACGAAATTGTTTCACGTGAAACATTACCCCTGGCTGGACTGGAACGTAACAGGTTATACGGGCATAGGAATATGGGACTTTATGACGGACTGGCAAAACACTTTGAGAGGATATCTCCAGTCGATACTGAGCTTTCTGTTTCCTGCCTTCTTCCTAACAGGACCGAAAAAGATCACCTTGGAACGCTGGGATAGGCTGAACAGCAACGCCAAAGTAGTGGGAATAGGTGAACTAGACAATCACGACACCGTTAAGAGGTTGCTTGGTTTGAATCTATCCGTTTTCCCCTTTGCGAAAGCTTTCAAATTTATCGGAACCCACGTGATTACCGAACGACCTTTGGTCAGAAATCATGTAAGCGACATCGCGACACTTCTTTCTGCACTAAGACAGGGAAGGGCGTACATTGCGGGAGAGTATTTCCGCAAATCCAAGGGATTCTCCTTTGTTTTGACAGATAACAGCCAGAGTGCCACACTCGGTGATGACTTTATCCTTGAAAATGAGGCCTGTCTCACGGCAACATTTCCCGGGACTGCAAAGATACGTATCATCAAAGACGGAACCCTGATAAGAGAAGAGATCGGGCAGGAACTGACTGACAACATCAGCCAGCCCGGAGTATACAGAGTTGAAGCCTATCTCAGAGTCCTTGGCAAATACCTGCCTTGGATATTTTCGAACCCAATTTATGTGCGGAAGGCTTAAGAACGCAATATATGATCAAGCACCTCTCTCGCTTCGCATTAAATTACGGCCTTATGCCCCTTGCCCAATACCTTCTCTGTGCATACCTCTTACCGATTAGGATAAAGGCCATTGATGAGCATATCGGCCTGGAACACCTGAAAAGCGGCCAGAAGTTGATTGCCGCTATCTGGCACCAACGCATCCTGGTGGTTATGGGTTATGCGCGAAGATTCGGCGGATATAAGCCGTCTGTCATGATAAGCCAGAGCCGCGATGGGGAAATGATTGCCAAGATTTACAGCCGCCTTAACTTTCGCCCAATCAGAGGGTCAAGTTCTCGGGGTGGCAAGGAGGCCCTGGCAAATATGGTCGAAGATCTAGTGCACCATCAAATGGCCGTACACATAGTTGATGGACCGAGAGGTCCCAGGGGTGTCGTCAAGCCGGGGCTTATTGTATTGGCCCAACTGTCCCGTGTACCGATTATTCCGGTTTATATCTCAGTTAACCGGGCATGGGTGCTGAATAGTTGGGATCGCTTTATCATACCCAAACCTTTTAGCACGGTGGTCATCCGCTGGGATAACCCTATATATGTTCCCGTAAGCATGGATAGCGAAGTCTTTGAAAATACGAGAAAAAATATTGAACAACGCCTGAAGGAAAACCAGATCCGGGATGATCAGGAACAGGGCTGGCGAACGCCCCTGCTCTAGAAAGCTGTCTATTTAGAAGTCTCTAATCTAATCTCAAAGAGATTGGGCCAGTATTTCCCCGTCACAAATAGCCTGTCACGCTTAGCATCATACGCAATACCGTTTAAGACATCTATGTTTCTGCCGGGACCGACATACCTGTATAAATCCCTGAGGTCAATCCAGCCAAGCACCTGCCCTGTACGCGGCGAGATGCGGACAATATAGTCGCTTCCCCATACGTTGGCGTAGATCTCGCCTTTCACAAATTCGAGCTCGTTGATATTCGCCAAGCTTCTGCCACGATCCCGTACTTCGATCTGCTTTACTATTTTATACGTCCGGACATCCAGAAAACGGAGGACGGCGGTGCCGTCGCTCATAATGAGGTATTTGCCGTCACAGGTAATTCCCCAGCCTTCGGTTGGGTAGGAAAATGTTTGGCGGAGGCGGAATGATTGAAGCTCATAGACAAAACCAGTGTGTGACTGCCACGTCAGCTGGATCAGCCTATTCCTGCAGATAGTAATGCCCTCCCCGAAGTGTTCTGCCGAGAGACCTTGAATTTTTAAAACCCTGCCGGTCTCAAGCTCAACTTTTCGTATGTTCGACCGTCCCTGAATCCCCGTTCCTTCGTAGATATATCCTTTGTGGAAAGCGAGCCCCTGCGTGAAGGCCGCAGGATCGTGTGGATACACATTAACTACCCGGATACCGTGAAGGGTGGTCCCCAATGTATCGATCGGGGCGCTGTTCAAACCTGTTTCGAGGGATGATGCGCATGCCGGCAAATTGCAATAGATGCGCAGGATAGATTGCATGCAGATGCAAGATATAGCACCAGACACAAGAAGAAAGACGCATATAGTGAGGGGGAAGTACTTTTTCACAGACGTCAACCGCTTTTCTTAAATGTCTTTTCAGCCGTTGCAAGCGTTGTAATGGGTGTGCACGTTATGTTTATAGTCTTGAAGAAATCGCGAAGGGGCCGACCGGGGCCGATCTCATATATCATTTCCGTCTGTGACGCAAGAGTCCTCATATTATCAACCCATAGGACAGGGTGATTTAACTGGGAAACCAGATTGTAAATAAGATCTTCATACAGGCCTGAATGAAATATCCCCCTGAAATTAGAGGTTACACTGACCGACTTGTCTGGATCTATCCCCTCTCCGACTACCCGCAGTATCTCTTCAAAGGGTCCGACAATCGTACTCATAAAACGGCTGTGAAAGGGTGCGCTCACATTAAGAGGGATAAAGCGAAATGATCTACCACTGTCCAGTCCGTCACGTAGCCTCGATTCCGCTTCAGGCATTTCCTCCGTGAGACCACTGATGACTATCTGATTGGTTGAGTTGACATTTGCGATGTCAATGGACAGATCTTTCAAAGCCAGACGCACCAGCTCTATGTCCACGTTATTTGAGATGACAGCGGCCATAGAGCCACGGCCCACTGGCACGGCCTCCTGCATCAGGCGACCGCGGATCTGGACAATGCGCACGGCCTCGGACAAAGGAAGAGCACCAGCAGCGACCAAAGCGGTAAATTCGCCAAGGCTGTGGCCGCCAAAGAGTATAGGTGAGAATCCGAAAAGGGTCTCCAGGCTGCGAAGCACGGCAATTTCTGTGGTCAGAATACAGGGCTGGGTAAATTCCGTAAGGTTGAGGCGTTCGTCGTCACCGAAGCACATGGCGGCAATGTCCCATCCTGCCGCCTGTGAAGCCTCTTCATACACCTTGCGGCAGGCAGAAATATTGCCATGAAAATCTTTTCCCATTCCCGGTCGCTGCGCCCCCTGACCTGGAAAGACAGCGGCAATCTTATCTTTTTTCATACAGGCAAGTCTTCCTCCGCTTTATCGATGCACGCATTCTTTCAGTGGTTTTAAGTGACATCGGTAAATACACCGCCCCGCCTTCAATGGCAAGGGCTTTTTCTGGCCTGAAAAAGAGCTTCATCCCACCCGAAATATTTAGGCCGGCACTGGCGATACTGTGCATATAATGAAAATACTTGCAATTTTTTGAAAAAATAGTATTCAGTTATTCCTATGAAACGGCATTTTCTCATCTTGGGTTTGCTAATGGTCGCATCGACTTTTTGGCCTATCCAGACATTTGCTATTGAAGACGATGACCTATCCGCAATTCCCTGCACGGCCGAGGTTGCAATTCGACATGCTGAAACCAAAGACGACGGCTTGCAGAGATGCGAGTCCGTTGGCAAAGCCGTTGTTCTTGACGGAGACGGACAGGCCACAGACTGATCGTCACAATGAGAGACGCGGGTGGGGGCTGCTCTCGGGCCGATTCGGGCGCTCCGTAATGATGGAAATTCATTTCCGATAGTTCTATATGAAGGAGGCTATTCTGTAACAATCAATGAGCAAAAACATAAATAATTATAGCACGTTACTATATCGGCTCAGAGTGTCTAGTGGTCATGTCAAGGCATTTGGAGATTCAAGGGGAAACGGTACTATAAAACCAGGGAAAAGGCGAAGAAGATAGCCTGAGAACGGATTTCAACTGGGCAAGGAGAATAAAAAAACAGCCTTGGAAATCATCATGGCTCAGTATGCGGCAAGAGACATGTATTTATTGAAGACGATAGCGAAAACTGCCGGGATCAGGGTAGTTACCGTATGAATAACAGGAAATAGGCGTGAATATCATAAGAAACGCCGATGCCTGGTGTGGGCTGGTACAGCCGATGCGCTTATGGTCTTTTCATCCCAAATATCTTGACGCTAAGGGACTCGTCGCGCTCTGGCGGGAAGGTTTACTTGCCCGAAAAGCCTTGCAACACGAGACAAAAGGCTATAAAAATCATCCCCAACTATATAGATTTAAAGCTCATTCACAGAATCGAAGAGTTGCTATAGATTATTACCTTTGGTGCGTTTATGAGGAAGCCGTAAGGCGTGGATAC
>DASRZZ010000055.1:0-43001 GCA_035685925.1 Syntrophales bacterium
TATCATTTACAACATAAAACCCGATTATGGCGTAACATAAACAGTTTTGGGGTACTTTAATCGATCGTAATCCTGCATAGAACACAAGAAAGTCACCTTGTTGGAGGTCATTAATGGGCAAAGAACGTGGGTGACAGTCGCCATAAGTCAAATTTTCGAAATCGGGATCGAGGTGCATGTATCGATTCTGAAGATGTGAAGGCAAGTTAACTTTCATACGCGATAAGACTGAGGTGACTTCAGAATAGGGACGCCCGACGGCGCACTCGTATTGACATGTGGGAATCTCTCTACAACACTTACCTCGTCAGGGCCGCTGTCGGCCACGCTATTCCGAAAGCCGATGAAGTCCACTCATGTTACATAGTCATTACTGATCAACGCCTGAAAACTCTGGTGGCTGGATTCCCAGATATCATATTGGATTTTTAAATCCGCTGATAGACACCTATATAGACACCAAAGGGGTTACAAATCATAAATCAGATCTGCAACCCCTTGATTTTAATGGTGGGTCAGGGCAGAATTGAACTGCCGACACCTGGATTTTCAGTCCAGTGCTCTACCGACTGAGCTACCGACCCTCCCAGCTTGTTATGTTGTCGGGCGGAAGTCTCGTCTATAAAAAATCCCCTTCCTTGTCAAGGCCTTTTTCATCAGGCGCAGATGCTGGCCCATCAACGTCATCCCTTACGCGGATGACAACTGTCCCTGCTATCTTGTCATGCCAGCCTTGTTTTCTCTTATCAAACGCGATCCAGATAAACCCAAGATAAAAGACAAAGGCAGAGATAATATATCCCACCCATCTGAGAAAAGCGAGACCGAAAGTCATTTGTTCTCCTGACGACTGAATCACCTTAAGACCAAAAATCATCTTCCCGGGCGTCTGTCCGGAGGCGCCATGAAAATACGTGAAATAAAACATGCTTATAGAGATGGTCGTAAAGAGATAAACAGCCACAAAAGTAATTGTCAGTTCTTCAAATCTCTGAGGCAACATGTCGCGGTAGTGAGACAGAAAGCCCAGAGTCAATGACAGCACACCGATAAACAGGATGAAGAGAGATGTAAAAAAGAGAATAATCTTGTCGATGGAAAAAGCCATCGCTCTTCGCCAGAAGCCACCGTAACTATATTCCATCATTACAGTTCACCTCTTTCAGGTTCTCCTCCAAAAATGCCCAATTCATACTGAATGATGGAAAGAACGGTGACAGCGGCTGTCTCCACTTTCAAAATGTTCTTGCCGAGACTGACGCTGATGAAACCCTTTCTCACGGCACTGTCCACTTCTTCTTTTGAGAATCCGCCTTCCGGACCTATTACGACAGAAATGTCTCTTGCTCCTTCACACCTTTTTTCTCGTAATAGGTTTTTTATGCCTCTTTCAACTTCTTCTTCCCAGAATATAATCTTCAGCGCTCCCCCTTCCACAGATGCAAGCGCCTCTTCAAACGATAGGACTTCTTTGATTTCCGGTATGTTTGCTCTTCTACATTGTCGGGCCGCCTCGGTGGCAATACTTCTCCAGCGCAATACTCTGACACGGGCATTGTGCGCAGTCAAGCGGGGTATGGACCTTGCCGACCTGAAGGGAATGATCCTGCAAGCGCCCAGCTCGGTTGCCTTCTGGACTATGGAATCGATCTTGTTAGCCTTGGGAAGCGCCTGGAGAAGGGTGATTCTTGGAACGTCGTCCTGTATCTTCTTCTTTCCCAAGACCTCCACGGAGATGCCATCGGCGGAGACGTCTCTTATCGCAGCTTCGTATTCCCATCCAGCACCGTCAAAAAGAATCAGATGGTCTCCTTTCTTCATCCTGAGGACAGACTTAACATACCTGACGTTCTCTCCTCCAAGGTCACACAGTGCGCCCTTCCCCATAATCCCTGGGAAATAGATTCTCGGTACCGTCAATGTTTATTTCCTCACAAGGAGACTGGAAATTACTAATAGGCTGGGCCGCATTAAATTGCTAAACGCTCTCTTGCGGCGCTCAAGGTTGACTTCCTTTTTTCTGAAGGACGTAGCAAACCCATTCCTTATCT
Source organism: Syntrophales bacterium (assembly GCA_035685925.1). Classification (GTDB taxonomy): domain Bacteria; phylum Desulfobacterota; class Syntrophia; order Syntrophales; family UBA2185; genus Fen-1135. The sequence goes on from DASRZZ010000055.1 coordinate 2,052, forward strand.
GCGATGATTTGATGGACGGATAGTGTGCCCTTCAAGAACTGTGATTCAATATCCGTTTTATTCTGATCAATGATACCTGAAATCACCAGATAGCCATCTTTTTCAATCAAAGATATCAAGTGGTCGCGAAGACGCAGCAGTATCTTGGCCGTCAGGTTGGCGACAATGAGATCAAACGGTTGAGTAATGGTATTGACATCGCAATTGATGATTTCCACCATGTCTGCCACGTTATTGATCAGCGCATTCTCCCGGGCAATGGATGCAGCCTTCTTATCGATGTCGACACATACCACTTTTTCCGCACCCAGCTTTGCACAGGAGATGCCCAAGATACCTGTACCTGTCCCGACGTCGAGGACCCTCCACTTTTTAACGCCCCTTTCTTTTAGAAGGATGTCCTCAATAGCTTCCAAACAAATCCTCGTCGAAGGATGCTGGCCGGTCCCAAATGCCATACCGGGGTCTATCTCAATTACAATGTCGCGGCCCGCGGGGGTGTATCTTTCCCAGGTAGGTTTGATAACGATGTTCTTGCTCACCCGGAGGGGCTTGAAATATTTCTTCCATTCTTCACCCCAATCCTGATCCGCAACTATTTCCATGGACAAGCGGGGTTCCTCCAGGTCGGGAAAAAGCCCTGAGACGCTGTCTAAATATGTATTCAGGGAAGCGACCCGATCTTCCAGATGCCCATCAAAGGGTAAATACGCTTTGAGGACCTCTCGTGTATCAGACACCTCAAAGTCTCCCGGTGACTGAGGCAGCAGTTCTTCCTGAAACGCTCCCGGGACACCTATTTCAGTAAGAAAGTTCGATAATGCATCGATCAACAGCGGTGATACTGAAAGTTCGATCTTCAGCCATTTCCCCTTCTTTTCTCCGCTTAGTCCGGCTATTTCTGGCATTTTCGGCCCTCCTTGACCTGAAACAGTTGGATGTTTATTTATATCCTCTTTTCGATGATATTTCAAGCAGCTTGAATTTTAGGGGTCTTCGTGTTAGCCTGCATTGGTTGTTCCTTTTAGTCCGAAAATAAGGAAAGGCAATGAAATATTACCCATTATTCCTGGATATCACAGATAGAAGATGCATCGTCGTGGGCGGAGGCGATGTCGCCGAGAGGAAGGTGCAGCGGCTTCTTGACTTCGGGGCCAGCGTTGTCGTCGTTGGAAAGACGCTGACACCTGGTCTTGCAATGTTGAAGAGAGAAGGCAGAATAAATCACATCGATGCCGATTATGAGAAGGCCTTTATCAATGGCGCCTTACTGGTGATCGGCGCCACGGACCGGGATGACGTCAACGCGGAGATCTCCCGCGATGGGAAGGAGAAAAGGGTACTCGTCAATATTGTTGATGACCCCGATAAATGTGACTTCTTGCTTCCGTCCCTCCTCAGCCAGGGGAACCTTTTGATCGCCATATCCACAGGAGGGAAAAGTCCGGCCCTGGCGAAGAAATTGAGGGTGGAGATGGAACAGCTCTTCGGGACGGAATATCAAACCCTCCTCGAGGTGATGGGAAACCTGAGAGAAAGGTTGGTTGTGGCAGGGCATTCCTCCGATGAAAACAGGCGCCTGTTTGAATTGGTCGTACATTCAGACATCCTGAAGCATATAAGAGATAAGAGCTGGGATGAGGTAAAGAAAATCATTTACGACATTACCGGCGAAAATATAACAGTTGGTGATTGATGGATATCATTCTTTTCAGGGTGGCTCTTGTTATTTATCTCTTAAGCGCCCTAGGATACCTAGTCTCCCTGTATACCAGAAAGGTTCTGGTGGCGAGAATTTCGACATGGATTCTCTTCTCAGCGTTCGCGCTCCATACCCTGTTTTTCGCATTCAGATATATAAAAACGGGACAGAATCTTGTGATCAGCTTCCATGAAACACTTTCCTTTTTCGCTTGGGCAATGGCCGGCGTTTATCTTGCCTTCCAATTGAAGACGAAGACAAGAGTTTTGGGCGCCTTCGTTTCTCCCGTGACTTTTCTTCTCATGATCGCAGCTTCGAAAGACCTCGGAGGATATGTTTCTATTCCCGTTGCACTTCAGAGCAACCTGGTGCCGGTTCATGTGCTACTCTCCGTAACTGGGGAAGCCCTTTTCGCTCTGGCCAGCTGTGCGGCTGCCATGTATCTCATCCAGGAAGGCTTAATAAAGAATAAGAAGGCGGGCAGCTTTAGCAAGGTCCTGCCTTCACTTACAGACATGGACAGGATTAACCATATGTGCCTCATGCTGGGGTTTTCACTGCTCACACTAGGTATCCTTGTAGGTTCTATATGGGCGAGAAGCGTCTGGGGTAGTCTTTGGCAATGGGACCCCAAGCAGACGTGGACGCTGGCGGCGTGGTTTGCTTATGCCGTGCTGCTGCACCAAAGACTCGCCCTGGGCTGGAAGGGGCATAAGGCGGCGCTTTTTACACTGCTGGCATTTGCTGCACTTTTGATTTCGCTTGTGTTGGTAAGCCTCCTCTTCGCAACTGCTCACAGATTTATATAACACCATGAATATCGTCCTTATCGGCATGAACCACAAAACCGCCCCCCTCGAAATCAGGGAGCGGCTCTCCCTGTCCTGCGGCGATGACATCAGCCATCTTGCGGAAATAATGAACATCCCGGAAGTAAAAGAGGGGCTGTATCTCGCCACTTGCAACCGCGTGGAGGTACTGGCAAATGCCGCAACCAGTGAGAGCGCTGTGGAAGGGTTGAGGGCCTTTATTTTTCATCACGGCAATCTGTCTGTGGAGGAGATGAACAAATGCCTTTATCTGCACTTTGACCATGAAGCGGTGCGCCATCTGTTCCGCGTGGCATCGAGCATCGACTCCATGGTTATGGGAGAACCACAGATTTTGGGCCAGATCAAGGATGCGTTCCGCACGGCCGTAGAGCATAACTCGACCGGTGTCATACTGAACAAGATCCTCCATCATGCGTTCAGGGTGGCCAAGAGAGTGAGAACGGAAACGGGAATTGCCAACAACGCGGTGTCCGTCAGCTTTGCCGCTGTGGAACTTGCAAAGAAGATATTCGGCACTCTCGAAGGGAGGAATGTTCTCCTCATAGGAGCCGGGGAAATGTCTGATCTTGCGGCAAAACACCTTGTCAGCCGCCGTGTGGGAAAGATATTCGTTGCTAACAGAACATACGCACGGGCAGTGAAGATGGCCGAAGATTTTCATGGGACAGCCGTAGAATTTGACACGCTTGCCGAAAAATTGCACGAAGTCGATATTGTTATAACCTCGACGGGGGCGCCTGGCTATGTGCTCACGCGTCCCATGGTAGAAGCTGCTATCCGCAGGCGCAAGAACCGTCTTCTCTTCTTTATCGACATCGCCGTGCCCAGAGATATCGATCCCGCGGTGGAGGAGATCGATAACATATACCTGTACAATATCGATGACCTTCAGGAGATTGTGGACAGCAACCTAAAAAGCCGGAAAAAGGAGGCTGCGAAGGCAGAGGCCATTATAGATGAAGAGGTGACAAAGTATCTGGAATGGTACAGCGCCCTGGAAGTAGTACCGACGATCATCTCACTCCGGGAAAAAATGGAGGGCATCATTAGAGGGGAGATTGCCAAGTCCTCAGCATGGATGGAAAATCTGACGGAAAATGAGAAAAAAAATATAGAAATCATGGCGAATTCCATAATCAACAAGGTTCTTCATTATCCCATCGTCGGACTGAAGGAGGAAAGCAAGGATAACAGCGCGCTGCCTTACATCGCGGCGATCAGGAGGCTGTTTGGACTGGATGATAAATGAGGGGACAGGCATATTAGAAGCATACTGAGAATCGGAACACGGGGAAGCCTTCTGGCACTGACGCAGACCAATTGGGTCGCGGAGAGATTGAAAAGAACGGCGCCCGCTGTGACCATAGAGACTGTGGTAATCAAGACAAAGGGAGATGTTCTGCAAGACGCCCCTCTGGCGAAAGTGGGGGGAAAGGGCCTATTTGTGAAGGAAATCGAGGATGCCCTCCTTCGGGATGAGGTAGATATCGCCGTCCATAGTATGAAGGACGTTCCCATGGAACTCCCGGAGGGTCTGGAGATCGGAGTGATGTCGGAAAGGGAAGACCCGCGGGACGTGCTGATCTCGAAAGACAGAGTAAGACTCGAGGACATGCCAACGGGCGCCCGTATCGGCACGGGTTCCCTGAGAAGGGGGTTCCAACTCCTTCACTTTTTCCCGGACATCAAACTCGTTTCGATACGCGGCAACCTCGACACACGGATAAGAAAGATTCAAAAGGACGGCCTTGACGGCATCATAGTGGCGGCAGCTGGGCTGAAGCGGCTGGGATGGGCAGACCGTATCACCCAGGTCATGCCGATGGAGATAATGCTCCCTGCCGTCGGGCAGGGCGTGCTCGGCATTGAGTTGAGGAAAGACGATGAAACCGTCCTCCGTACTGTCTCTTTCCTCAACCATCCCCGGACATCAGTGGAAGTAAGCGCGGAGCGGGCATTCCTGAAGAGACTTGGCGGGGGATGTCAATTGCCCGTTGCTGCCTACGGTGTGAAGAAAGAGAGTGAGCTGACCCTTCGCGGGCTTCTTGGAAGCCTTGACGGCAGAGAGTTGATAAAAGACGAAGTAATAGGGTCCAGTGACGATGCCGAGGTCTTAGGGACATCGCTCGCGGAAAGGATCCTATCGAGGGGCGGACAGGCGATACTTGACAACGTTTACAGAAAGGGGCTTTTCTGTGGCGAACAAGGGTAAGGTTTATATAATCGGGGCCGGTCCGGGAGACCCCGGACTTTTTACGATAAAGGGCTTGAGATGTCTCAAGGAGGCTGATGTCATTATCTACGACTACCTCGTGAACGTTGAGATAATCCACCAGGCGAAGGAATCGGCGCGCCTCATCTACGCGGGGAAAAAGGGAGGAGAGCATACCCTTTCGCAGGATGAAATAAATCGGCTTCTCACTGAAGAGGCGATGCGGGGAAATGTTGTCGCGAGAATCAAGGGCGGAGACCCTTTCATCTTCGGACGAGGTGGGGAAGAGGCGGAAATCCTGGCTCAGTCCGACATCCCCTTCGAGATAGTTCCGGGTGTAACATCAGCAGCAGCAGTCCCGGCTTATGCAGGCATCCCGCTGACCCATCGCGGTTATGCGTCTACAGTCGCCTTTGTGACGGGCCATGAAGACACGACAAAAGAAGAGAGCGATATCGATTGGGAGTCTCTGGCAGAAATCGGCACCGTTGTATTTCTTATGGGTGTCAAGAATCTGAGCCGGATTACAGCCAATCTGATGGTTCATGGCAAGCATGCCGACACCCCGGTTGCCCTTATCAGATGGGGGACGACGGAGAATCAGGAAACCCTGACAGGAACTATCAGCGACATTGCCGAGAAAGCGGAGGAAAAACATTTTTCTCCCCCGGCTGTCTTGGTGGTGGGCGGCGTCGTGGATCTTCGGAGCGTTCTAAACTGGTACGAGACGAAACCGCTCTTCGGCAAAGGCATCGTGATTACGAGACCCGAGGCGCAGGCGGAAGAATTCACAAGTCTTCTCCACGCGCAGGGCGCACGGGTGATAAATTTTCCAACGATCAAGATCGTCCCGCCTGTCAGTTACCATGGTCTCGACCGGGCCATCGCAGACCTCTCGACCTACCAGTGGATCATCTTCACCAGCGTCAATGGCGTAGCCTTTTTTTTGAAGCGTCTGAAAGAACTCGGACGAGATATACGGGATCTCAAAGATCTCCGGATCTGCACCATCGGGCCGGCCACAGCGGCCCAGTTCGAACATTTAGGCATCCGGGTCGATCTTGTCCCTGACGAATTCATTTCTGAGGGGATAGTCAAGGCGTTTGAGAAGATCAATTTGAGGAGAAGCAGGATACTGCTCCCCAGGGCTGAAACGGCTCGCGATGTCATTCCTCATGGACTTGCGAAACTCGGGACAAAGGTCGATGTGGTGACGGCATATCGAACAGTCAGTTCAGGAAAAGATAAAGCGGAGCTTGAAAAACTGATGAAAACGGGGGAGGTTGACGTCATTACGTTTACCAGCCCTTCAACCGTTCATAATTTTATGGAGATAATGGGAAGGAATTATGTGATGCCAAAGGGGGTCATGATCGCCTGCATCGGACCGGTCACCGCCGCTGCTGTCAAGAAGGCCGGCCTTCCAGCGGACATTATCCAGGAACGATATACTATACCGGGCCTGGTCGAGACACTGATAAAATATTTCAGCCAAAAAGCATGAACACAAGAAAAGGAGGGTTAGAATAAATCATGTACTTTCCTGCTTACCGACCGCGGCGATTGAGGAAGAATGAAAATTTCCGGAGGATGATACGGGAGACGAAACTATCCGTCGATAATTTCGTATATCCTCTTTTTGTGACCTTCGGGAAGGATGTGAAAAAACCGATCGACTCTATGCCCGGAAATTTTCAATTGTCCGTTGACCATCTGGTCAAAGAGGTGCAGAAGGCGAAAGAGCTGGGTATCCCCGCCGTCCTGCTCTTCGGCATCCCGGAAAAAAAGGATGAGATGGCGTCTGGCGCATTCATGAAAAACGGCGTCGTTCAGCAGGCCGTCAGAAGAATCAAAGACAAAGTTCCCGACATTCTCGTCATTACCGATGTGTGCCTCTGCGAATATACCAGCCATGGCCACTGCGGGATGATCGAGAAAGGCGAAATTGACAACGATGCCTCGCTCGAAGTCATTGCAGAAACCGCCCTGTCTCACGCAAAGTCAGGTGCGGATATGGTTGCCCCATCCGCCATGATGGACGGCCAGGTCGGGGCTATCCGGGACATCCTCGATGAAGCCGGTTTTGACAACTTGCCGATCATGGCCTACTCCGCGAAATATGCGTCCTGTTTTTATGGCCCTTTCCGTGAGGCCGCGGAAAGCGCCCCGCAGTTCGGTGACCGCAAGGCCTACCAGATGGATCCGGCCAACGGTGATGAGGCTATCCGCGAGATAACGCTCGATGTTGAAGAAGGCGCCGATATAATCATGGTGAAACCCGCCCTGCCCTATCTCGATATCATCCGCCGCGCACGAGAAGAGTTTGACCTACCCATTGCGGCCTACAATGTGAGCGGCGAGTTCTCCATGGTTAAGGCCGCAGCCAAACTCGGTTGGATGGATGGAGTAAAGGCTATGATGGAAGCTCTTACTTCCATCAAGAGGGCCGGCGCAGACATCATCATCACCTATTTTGCCCTGGAGGCCGCAAAGATTTTAAGAAATGGCAAGTAGAACCAAACGTCTCCCAGTGCTCCCCCACGAGCTACGCCTGGTTGCCTGGGAAGTTACCAGAAGTTGTAACCTCGCCTGTATCCACTGCCGCGCATCGGCAGGATGCGGCCCATATGCCGGCGAACTCACGACGGAGGCCGGATTACGGCTATTGGACGAGATTGCCTCCTTCAGCAAACCGGTAGTCATCCTTACCGGTGGGGAGCCGCTGCTACGTCCCGACATATTTGAAATTGCCTCCTATGGAGACAATAAAGGGCTCCGGATTGTTCTTGCTACCAACGCAACGCTGGTAACGAAACAGGTTGCCGGAAAGCTGCTGAGGTCAGGCATCAAGAGGGTCAGCATCAGCATCGACGGCAACGACGCAGAGAGACACGATGCCTTCCGTAACGTGCCGGGAGCTTTTGCAGGAGCACTTGCTGGCATCGAGGCGATGAGAGAAGCGGGTATGGAATTTCAGATCAATACCACTATAACTAAAGCCAATCTGGATCAACTGCCCGGCATCATGGATCTCGCTGTCAGGCTGTGCGCCGCAGCTCACCATATCTTCCTCCTCGTTCCCACAGGAAGGGGGAAAGAGATGTCAGCGCAAGCCATATCTCCCTACGAATATGAGAACACATTGAACTGGTTCTACGATAAAAGCCTAAGTTGCGCCATTCAGCTCAAGGCCACCTGCGCGCCCCATTATTACCGCATCCTTAAACAGAGAAAGGGAAGGCAGTCCACGCGTACCACGGGAGCCGAAAATGCCCTGCATTCCGTGACGCGTGGCTGTCTGGGTGGCAGCTCCTTCTGTTTCATCTCTCATACCGGCCAGGTACAGCCCTGCGGCTATCTTGAGGTTGAATGCGGCCAGATCAAAGAAAGCAGACTCCGGGATATCTGGAACAATTCCCCTATATTTTCCGACCTCCGTGATTTGAACAAATACAAGGGCAAATGCGGCCAATGCGAATTCATACGTGACTGCGGTGGCTGCCGCGCACGGGCATACGAGGTCACAGAGGATTACCTCGCTGAGGAACCGTTCTGCATTTACGAACCAAAAAGATAATGGACGCCATCGATAAGAAGATTTTGAATATAATCCAGAAAGACTTTCCTGTAGTGGCGGAGCCTTTCAAGGTCGTAGCAAACAAGCTCGGGATTGGCGAAGATGAAGTTCTTAAGCGTATCAAAGATTTGAAGGACGAGGGGATTATCCGCCGTATCGGGGCGGTCTTCGACCCCAAAAAGATGGGCTTCGCAAGTACACTTTGCGCCGCCAAGGTTCTCAAAAAAGACTTGAGAAAATTCATCGAGGTTGTGAACTCATATCCTGGCGTCACTCATAACTACAGGAGGAAGCACGACTACAATGTCTGGTTCACCTTCATTGCGCCCGATGAGAAGGCATTAAAGAAATCCCTTAGCGAGATACGCGACAAAACAGGCGTCACGGGGATCGTCAGCATGACAGCCGCACAGACCTTCAAGATCGATGCAACGTTCGAATTGTAAAACAGGGCAAGCGGTTTCAAGAGACGAATAAGTCATAAAGCTTATGATGGCAGAAAGAACTGAAAAACCTACCCTGTTTTTAATCGATGGCAGCAATTACGTATACCGGGCGTTTTACGCAATCCGCGAACTTTCCAATTCCAAGGGTTTCCCGACAAACGCCATCTACGGTTTCACTACAATGCTCCTGAAGCTCCTGCGAGATTGGAAACCGCAGTATGTCGCTGTTGTATTCGACCTCAAGGGACCGACGTTCCGTCATGAGGCTTTCCAGGCATACAAGGCCACGAGACGTCCTACACCCGATGACCTTGTAATGCAGATCCCTTATATCAAGGATATCATCCGTGGTTTTTCCATACCTGTTCTCGAAAAAGAGGGGCTCGAGGCGGATGACATTATCGGCACCTTGGCCAGAAAGTACGAAAACAAGGGCATCAAGGCGCTCATCGTCTCCGGTGATAAAGACATGATGCAGCTTATTTCTGATAACATTTTGATGATCGATACCATGAAGGACAAGACCTACGACGTGGAAGCCGTCAGGGAACGATTCGGTGTCAATCCTGAGAAGGTAACAGAGATTCTTGGCCTCTCGGGTGACCAGTCGGACAACATCCCGGGGATTCCCGGCATAGGTCCAAAGATCGCCCAGCGCCTCATTGAGGAATTTGGCTCTGTGGAGGGAGTGCTTCAAAATGTCGATAAGGTGCGTAACCCGAAGACCCGTGAAAGCCTGCGGCAGTTCGCCGACCAGGCCATAATGAGCCGGGATCTAGCCCGTATCAAAACGGATGCGGACTATGATATTGACCTGGAGGACACACGTTACAGAGGGCCTGACAATGAAGCATTGCAGGCCCTGTTTAAGGAATTTGAATTCTCATCGCTCCTTCAGGAATTGAAAATCGGGGATGAAGCGATGAACGGACAATATCACCTCATCCTTACTGGCGATGAATTTGCGGCCTGTCTTAACCTGCTTAAGCACACGAAAGAATTCGCCCTCGATTTGATAGTAAGTTCAAATGCGGCCATGCTTGCAGACATTGTCGGTCTTTCACTCTGTATTTCTCCCCGAGAGGCCTTCTATATCCCCCTTGCCCACGACTATATGGGCATGCCGCACCAGCTCAAACCGGACGACGTGCTGAAGGGCATCTCACCCTTCCTTTCCTCTTACGAAATCAAGAAACACGGACATGACCTGAAGAACGCCCTGATTATTCTCGCGAGAAAAAAAGTGGAGCTGAAGGGTCTCGGGTGCGACACGATGGTGGCCTCTTATATCCTGGATCCTGCAAGGCAAAGCTTCGAACTGGCAGATGTGGTCAGAAACCACACGGGCAGGCAGATTACGCATCCGAAGGATGTCGTCGGCAGTGGAGCCAAGGCTATCCCCTTCAGCGTTATTCCTGTCGATAAAGTGAGGGACTACGCGTGTCGCAGAACCGATGCCATTTTGGGACTTGCGGCCATCCTGGACGAGAAAATTGTACGGGATGGTTTCAAAGACCTTTACTATGAGGTAGAGATGCCTCTCATTTCCGTTCTTGCCGCTATGGAGAAAAAAGGAGTCCTCGTTGACGCAAAGCTGCTCGAGGCGATGTCCGCCGATATTGAACAGCTGATGTCTATGACTGAAGAAAAGATCTACCGGCTGGCGGGGGAGAAGTTCAATATCAATTCGCCGAAACAGCTCCAGGTGGTTCTCTTCGAAAAACTCGGTCTCGCAAAAGGGAGGAGAACAAAAGATGGGCATTCCACTGACGTTGAGGTTTTAACCAACCTCGCCCGCAGCCACGAACTGCCTGCGGAAATCCTTTCCTACCGGGCCATGGCAAAGATGAAATCCACGTATGTCGATGCTCTGCCGTTACTTATAAACCCGGAGACGGGCCGCATCCACACATCCTACAACCAGACTGTAACGGCCACAGGCAGGCTTTCGAGCAGCAGCCCGAACCTGCAGAATATCCCGGCGAGGACACCGGAGGGGAAAAGGATCAGACAGGCTTTTGTCGCGCCGGACGGCTGGCTGATTGTCTCCGCCGATTATTCTCAAATTGAACTTCGTATACTTGCGCATCTATCCGATGACAGGGCTTTGATCGACGCATTCATGGAGGATATCGACATCCATACCGCAACAGCGGCGAATGTCTTCAGTGTCTTCCCGGAGATGGTGACGCCGGATATGAGGCGGCAGGCCAAGGTCATCAATTTCGGCATACTATACGGCATGAGCGCCTTCGGCTTGTCCAAGGAGCTTAATGTGCCGCAGAAAATAGCACAGGCTTACATCGATGAATATTTCAGCAAATACCGGGATGTGAGAGTATTTCTGGACGAAATCCTCAGGAACGCACGGAATGATGGGTACGTCGCTACACTGCTGAACCGACGCCGCTATTTGCCCGAGATAAACAGCAGCAATGCCCCTGTCAGGCAGTTCGCCGAACGCACGGCGATCAACACTCCGATTCAGGGCACGGCTGCGGATCTTATCAAAGTGGCCATGATCAATATCTCAAACCTGCTTGCGAAGAAGCGCCTCGGGGCAAGTATGATCATGCAGGTTCACGATGAACTGGTCTTTGAAGTTCATTCCAAGGAGATGGAGGAGGTAGTTGCCCTGGTCAAAAAAGAGATGGAAGAGGTAATCAAACTGAAAGTGCCTCTCAAGGTGGACATCTTCTCAGGAAGGAACTGGGACGAGTCACATGGATGAGATGTGGAATCTAAGAAAGAATTATTGGGAGGGGTTATGGAAATTCGTGGGTTGCTCGCTTTGGTGACAGGAGCCTCCGGATTCATTGGCGGCCGTTTGGCGGAAAGATTAGCGACTGAAGAAGGAGTCCGTGTCCGGGCTCTGGTGCGCAACACCGGAAAAGCCGGGCGTCTGCGAAAGCTGCCCTTGGAAATTGTCCGGGGGGATCTTCTCGATCCGCAATCTCTGAGCAATGCAATCAAGGGATGCGATCTCGTGTTTCACTGCGCCGCTTTGGTGCGTGAAACGGGCGTCAAAAAAGAATTCTATCAGACAAATGTCGAAGGGACGGAGAACATCCTTAAGGCTGCCGCCGTTGCAGGCGTCAAGAAATTCATTCACATGAGCAGTGTTGCGGTATACGGAATAAATCCTCCGGACGGAGCAGATGAAGTTGCTCCATATCAGCTTTGCGGCAATCTCTACTGCGATACAAAGATCGCCTCTGAGGAAATCGTATGGACATATTACCGGGACAGAAAACTGCCGGTCGTGGTAATCCGTCCTGCCAATGTCTATGGCCCCCATTCCAAACCGTGGACGCTCCGGCCCATCAAGCTGATAAATTCCGGTCAAATGATACTCATCAACGGGGGGACCGGCCTCTGCAATTATGTCTACGTCGATAATCTTATCGATGCCATGCTCCTGGCTACGAAACGCGACGAATCAGTGGGGCAGGCTTATATTATCACAGACAGTATTGCACTTCCCTGGAAGAATTTCTTTGGATGCTATGCACAAATGGCCGGAAAGCCGCATATGAGATCCGTTCCCGAATGGCTCGGAAAACTTATGGCCTCGGGAGTAGAGATAACGTCAAAGTTTACCGGCAAGCAGCCAAAGATCACACGGCAGGCAGTTGGTTTTCTGACCCGTAAGGCACGCTTCAGCGTTGACAAGGCAAGGCGCGAACTGGGCTATCAGCCCCGCTTTTCACTAAAGGAGGGGATGAGAATCACTGAGCAGTGGCTCCGGGAGGAGGGCCACCTCGGGAAAATCAAGACATGAAAAAATAATCGGGCACCGGACTATGATTTTTCAGGTCCCGGTCTTGGGATATGTGATCAGCAAACCCTTTACGCTTGCCCGTAGCCGCAGAGTGTGAGGTTTACTGGCCTTGTCGCTCATGATATCCTCAACATGGAAATTGCGTGCCAGGAGCGCGTCACCGATGAAAGATGTGTGGCAACGCCACGGGACGGCCTCTGAACACATGATGGCAGCCCTTTTCCCCCGGGCAAGCTCAATTAACTGCTCTATGCCCTCTCGGCAAATGAAGGAGTCTGCATATAATCTGCGAACCCCCGAAATAAGGCATTCTTCCAAGCTGTATTAATAGATGCCTTGGCCATGTGCCGCAGTCCCCCGAGAGCATCCATATGCACGTAGTCAACATTGTCCCTGCGCAAGCTTTTCCTTAATTCATCTTCATCGAATTGAGGTATGACGGGACTTGGGGATGGACCGCCCTCCACCCCTTTTATTTTATATTCCTTCTAAAGGGGTTATGCTGATCCTTGATGTAAACCAATGCCTGACAAACAGCGATGAGGTTTTGATTATTTCTTACCGTAATTTGATAGGAAGCTGTTTTTCTTGTCCTGTTAATTTCCCTCGATTCAGCCGTCAGGATTGTATTCTTCTCCGGCGGCATCATGTACGTCACATTGATATTGAGGGCAACGGCAATATTGTCGTGACTGTTGGATGATATCTCGAACGCCTCGTCAATCAAGGCAAATATGGCGCCACCATGGGCCATCCCATATATGTTATCCATCCGCTCGGTATATTCCATCTCACAGAGTGCATATCCTTCTCCCACGTTTTTCAAGCGAATGCCGAGGAGCTTTGCAAACGGTTCCTCAGCAACCTCCTTCAAAAACACGCTTTTCCTCCGGTCTTCCATATCAATCACCAACTCCCCTCGATCAAATCTTTCAATGTTAGGAATCCCTATAGGCCCGCCCACAGAGCAACATGGTAGGCAACGACACCAGCGGAAAAAGATACAACAAGCATCAAGAGCAGTGACGACGCAAACCATTTCGAACTTGCCATCTCTTTCTTCATTACCGTCACAGTGGCAACGCAGGGGATAAAGAGCATGAGAACAACGAGGAAAGCCAGAGCCGAGGCGTGACTCACAACATTCGGCAATACGTTTAGTAGCCCCAGATCACCAACACCGTAAAGAACCCCGAGGGTGGCAATTGCGTTTTCTTTCGCCGCAAAACTCGTAATCAAGGCGGTCAGCATTTTCCAGTCAAGCCCAATCGGCTTCCCCACCGGTTCCAGGAAATGGCCGAACCACGCGAGAATGCTGCCCTCCATACTGCCACCGGGGAAATAGGATAAAATCCATATCACGACAGAAACCGTCAGTATAACGGTGCCCGCTCTCTTTACAAATGCTACTGTCCTTGCCCACACAACGATTCCAATCGTTCTGGGATCCGGTTTGTGATAGAGCGGCAATTCCATGATGAATGGCATAGGCTCATCCTTCAGGATAAATCTATCGATGAGCATGCCTATGACGCCTAATGCAAGAATGTTCATGGTCAGCAATGCCCAGGAAACGATGACTGCCTTGCCCGCAAATAGAGCGGCGGAGACAAACGTCAGCACCGCAACTCGCGCCGTGCACGGAACGAAGGGAATGAGGAATATCGTTAACAGCCGCTCCCGTTTGGACTCCACAATCCTCGCGCCCAGAACCGATGGCACATTACACCCGAAACCCAAACACATGGGAATAAAGCTCTTACCGTGAAGACCGACAAGGTGCATGAATCTATCCATGACGAAAGCCGCTCTTGCCATGTACCCGACATCTTCCAAGAAGGCCATTACTGCAAAAAATATGAGCAATATCGGGAGTAAGGTCAAGACTGAACCGACACCCCCAATGACGCCGTCGATTATGATTCCCCTGACCCAGGGATGGGAGGAGACGATTGCCGCATCCATCCACCTGGCAAAGATGCCGACCATCCATTCGACCTGCTTTTGCAACGGGAGGCCAATCTTATATGTAAGCAAAAATACGCCTGCAAAAACTGCAAGTAGTATAGGAATACCAAAGATGGGGCGGGTGAGAATATGATCAATTCTGTCAGTCATGACAACCTGCCCCATCTTAAACCTCGAAACAGCAGACCTAGTAACCTCTTCGATCCAGTCATACCTGCCGCCGACAACGGCGTGGAGAGAATCTTCATGCTTGATGAGGAGTGTTTGTATCCGGTTCCACACATCGGCGGGAACGAGTCCTTCCATCACCTTCGACATTTCCGGATCGCCTTCCATGAGCTTTGTGGCAGTCCAGCGGATAGTTAATGGAGGTGGGGCATAGTCTTTGATGAGATTCATGAGACTATCAAAGATCGCTCTGTGATCAGGGGAAACATCAGGTATCCGTGGTTTGTAATCAAGTTCTCCTCTTGCCGCAGAGATGACAGTGGATACGAGTTCCTTTATGCCCCTGTTTTTTGTCGCAACCATCGGCACAACCGGTATCCCGAGAGATTCCTGAAGCGCCTTGACATCAACATGGATTCCCTGATCTTCCGCGACATCTACCATATTGACAGCCACAACAATGGGCGGGCCCAAAAGCAAGAGCTCTGACAAGAGATAGAGGCTCCTTTCGAGGACAGATGCATTCACGAGATGAACAATCACATCGGGATTTGCTCTAATGATAAAATCCCTTGCAACCCTCTCCTCTTCGGAGAAGGCCGTCAGGCTGTATGTACCCGGCAGGTCTATAATCTGAAGTTCCGCGTCATCCGAAAAATGGGCGCCTTCCTTCTTCTCTACCGTTTTCCCCGGCCAGTTGCCTACATGCTGAGATAATCCCGTAAGGATATTGAATACAGTGGATTTACCCACATTGGGCTGACCGGCAAGCGCAACAAGAATTTTCTTCTCGACCTTTTTCTGTTCCCCTTCATCCCGCGCTGCCGCAACCTTGAAGACCAGTATCTTCGATGCCTCTCCAGCTCCCAGGGCCACCCTTGTGTCCGCCACCTGAACAATAATCAGACCGCCGCTCTTGCGGAGTACCCTGATCTTGGCGTTAGATACAATACCCATGCCCGCGAGTCTGCTTGTGAGAGACCAGCCTCCGGAGATGGCTTGGATAATCCCTTCTTCACCTACGCCCAACGATGTAACTGGTAACAATTCGCTGCCCATGTATTTATTGATTAACCAAAAATTAAATGTGCTCGCTTATACCAAAATTATGAGCGAAAATACACAAAAATGAAGGACATCCCGGCTTTCCAGCACGACGTCAAACAAAATATTTGCGAGACGATGAGCTCAAGTCATTTACATATTCTGCCTAAATATCCAATGTATGTCCATTATCCTTTAACCAGATTCTCTGTTTCTTATAATCGGTGATGAAATTGCCTACGAGGTTCCAGAAACGGACCGAATGATTCTTTTCTTGCATGTGCGCTAACTCATGCACAACGACGTAATCGATGACGGAACTCGTTGCCATTACGAGCCGCCAACTGAAATAAAGATGATTCTTTTGAGAACACGAACCCCAGCGGCAGCGTGCATTGCTTATCTTCACGCGTCCTGGAATGAGCTTGAGGGCTTGGCTGAAATGACTGACTCTCTCCCCAATATATCTCTCCGCTTCCTTCCTGTACCAGTCAATGAACAGCTCCCTTCCCTGTGAAACCTTATCACTGGCAAGGACAAATTTGCCGTAGAGAAGAGCCAGCTTATCGCAATCCTCAGCAACATCCTCGATCTTCAATGGATATGGTTTACTCAGGAAAAGGAATGTTTCGCCTGTCGCATATTTTTTCGTCTTGATCTCTTTTTGCTTTTCACCGTGCTCCGTGATCTTTCTCCATAGCCATCCTTTTTTCTCCCTCACGAATTCCTCTATCTCTGGAAGCGGAGTCCTATCGGGGGCATAAATAATCGCAGTCCCGTTCGCCTTCACCTGCAATGAAATCGTCTTTTTTCTTTTTTTGCTCCTCACTACCGTGTAATACAGTTTCATTTCTCCGCATCCCATGGCGTGCAAGTCAAATATGCCATTTATTACGGGGACAAAATAGAGCATTATTCGACGCCTCGCAAGCAAATAAAGGAACTGCACTCTATGAAACACGCCCATTGTCATATCTTCTTATTTTTCTTGTAAAGCTGCATCTTATTAGAAGGAGGTCTCTTTTATGCACAGGGAGGAAAGGGGACAATGGAAAAAACAAGGACCGTCAAGAGGTAAAAGGAGAATTAAGAACGTTAAAAAAATTCACACAAGGATTGAAGTACATTGAGATACTGAACGAAATTTGATTGTGGAGGACACAGGATCAGGTTCATGCAAACTGTTTATTTCAATGCGGAAAAATTCATAATCCACTCTGCTGCCTCAGCCGATCAAGAATGGAAAATGATTTGTCCCGGAAGCCCCCGGCAAAACATGCAAGGCTCAGTTTGTAATATCTGATTCGCACCTCATCCCCCCGAAAAAAACAAACCGAGCACTGTTGAGATGCTCGGTTGTTTTTTCCTTATTAGATCTAATAGGGATATTACTTATGCGCTGGCGCTGCGGGAGCTGGCGCTGCGGGAGCTGGTGCTCCAGGAGCTGGCGCTGCGGGAGCTGGTGCTCCAGGAGCTGGCGCTGGTGCCGGTGCCGGAGCCGCTGCTTCTTTCTTTGCAGGCTCTGGCGGTTTCTTTTCTGGTGCAGACGGACAGCCAGCCAAAACGAACGAGAATGCTATTAACATCAGCACCGAAAGAATGAAAGCAAACACCTTCTTCATCAACCTAGTACCTCCTTTCAAAATTTTTCAGACGCTGGGTATTAACCCCACTTCTTTAGGCTCGAAACATACTCCCTTTTTCCCCCGTGTCAAGATAAATCTGCCAAATATCCATCAAAAAAATTATGCACAATCCTTGCCAATTAAGCAGGCATTTCATGGATAGCGGCTCACATAGTCAACAATTTTGAAGATATAGTGACGCGCCCTATATGATAATGAGTTCCGTCTAAGGTTTGATAACAAAACCGTCAAACACGCCCGTAGTCATCTTCTAACCGTTCTACATCGTCCTCCCCGAAATAATCTCCACGTTGGACTTCAATTACAACAACATTCTTCTCACCGATGTTCATGATCCTATGCCATGCACCTTTGGGGATGTCAGCAGACTGGCCACATTCCATATGGATCTGATCTTTGTCAATAGTCACAATGGCTTTTCCTTGGACAATATACCAATGTTCCTTTCTGCGAAAGTGCCTCTGTAGACTCAAACGCTGTTTTGGGAACACAACAATGCGTTTAACTTTATGGTCCGGCTCATCAGCAAGGACACAGAAATAACCCCATGGCCGGTGCTCTTCAGATTTTGAGACAACCATACGAGTCAACCTGGAACCTTAGAAAAAATCTCTTCTACGATCTTTGCAAAACGTGGCCAGATTACATTATAGCACTTGACCGGTCAAGAAATTCCGGAAAGGGCTGTTCTGAAAATACTCAGAGGGCGGAAATGGCGCTCTTGGCAGATATGGGGGCAATCTGCATGCCGTTTTCACCCGTGCCAAACGCCCGGGGTTATCACTCTTGCCCCATGGCTGCACGGCAGGTCTTCTCATAGAGGTTGCGGAAGATGTTGTTAGGATCAGTGACGGCTTTGACTGCATCGTAGTTCTTGCGGTTGAAAATCTGCCAGAACTCGTCTTCCTTGTAATAGTTGTACGAGATCAAAGTCTTGATCCCGTTCAGCTCCTGCAGCTTTTCCTCCATCAGGCGGTAGTAGTTCGTGTCTCCCCGCTGTTTCATCCCATAGATAGCGATGTCAATCATCAGCTTGTCGCTGAGCTTCGCCCAGAAGCTGTCGCTGAGCCACTCGTAGTCATGCACCCGGGCGTAAGGGACGACCCAGAGAGGGAAATGGCTGAAGTCCCTGGCATACCATTCCAGGAATTCCTTCAGCCTTGAAAACGGGATGAAAGTGTCCACCGTGACGTCGGGGCGATCGTCCGACAGGAGTAGCCAACGGAACTTCTCGGCCACCCTGAGGATCTGCGAGGAGCCGAGGAACCTACCTAAGAGCAGTCTGCCGATGAAGGACTTGGGGTGCACGTTGGTCACGCCACGATCATAACGGTAGAAATAGTGTGACGTCCTCAGGTAGTCCTCGCGGCGCTTGGCTGTGCTCTGGTAGTAGATCTTCAGCCAATCATAGCGGTTTGTGTAGGGCGCACTATCCACGAAATCGCCGACACAAAGAACGAGGTGTGACGGTGAGTGGATTATGCCGTCCATGAAATCGACATCCCGGCATTCGAAGTGGGACCAGATGGATGCCACATAGCTGTCGATTGACGTGTGTGTCTCGTGACGGAGGTGGACAAAGTGCTTGGCAGGGATCAGCCGGAACACGAGCCGCGAAAGAATTCCCACCGTCCCAAACGAGCCGTGCATCATCTGGAAGATCAGCGAGTGCTCGTTGTCGGGCGCGCAGGTGAGCACGTCTCCTTTCGCGGTGATGATCTCATACTCGAGGCAGGTGTCGTGGAAGCCTCCGTATACGAAGGACATAGATTCGATAGAGCAGCCCGCCACAGCCCCTCCGATGGTGATTGTTTTTAGCTCCGGAACGACAATCGGCACAAGACCTATGGGGAGGGTGCGATCGACGAGTTTGCAGAACGGGACTCCCGGTTCGGCGATGCAGATGAGCCGATCCGGGTCGATCTCGATGATTTTGTCAAAGTCGCGCAGGTTGACCTTCTCGTCGGTGTGCTTCCTGTCATGAACCTTGGGGACTTGGTGAGAGACCACCCTCTTCTGCCGGGAGAGCGGCGCTGTGCTTTTTCTCCGGCGAAGCTCCTCCGAGACCCTCGCCACCTTCTCGGCATGCCTCGCGTTAAGCACTGCACCTGCAGGAGTATTCGGTTGAAGCTGTCCACCCATCGTTCAACGTCCTACGGCAGAATCTGGTTCGAATGTTTCGATTCGAATCGCAGGACGTTGTGCGCAAAGACTTCTATCCGGGAGACAATATTCGGCGGATAGGGCTGCCCGTCGTTCTCCAGCGCCAGCACCGGGTAGTCACGGGCCTTCGCCCATGGTGCATAAACCCCCTCGATCAGCCGCCCAGGGAGACAGCAGAATGGAGCGATGATGACCACACCGGAGTAGCCATCCTTCATCGCCGCCGCACCTACTGCCGGCGACACCGTTGCCTCGCTTTCCAACTCCGGATCCACGAACTCGTGTCGCCCCTCGCCGATGATCTCATTCATGTCATGTGGGGCATGCGGAATGAGGCCGGTGGGTCTGAGCGCCCCGACGATCTTCTCCTCGACATTCTCCTTCCAGATCTTATCGATCAGATATGAAGCTTCGTCCTTGAGCCCTCCGTGCACGAGAGTGCGCAGCCAGCCCTCACGCTTACGGCGGCCCTCCATGATGAACTTGCGTGCGAAGTCTGTGTAGTGGATCCACTCGGTCACGCCGGCGACCTTCGGATAAATCCCCTTCGATATGAGCATCTGCGACACTTCTTCCACGGAGAAGTTGTCACGCCGGACGTAGATCTCGCCGATTACGAGAATCTTCTTCACGTCATCGAGACGGCCTTTCAGAGGAACCAGGGCAAGTCTGTCCGCTGCCCGCCTCAGTTCCCGGTCAAGTTCTTTCGGGCCCGCATGGAAGGCGCCAAGGACGTCCTGCCAGACGGACTGGAAGGTGGACAGAGCATCATCCAAGTCACGAGCCAGGAGCCGGAGAGAGCTCCGGATGTCAGTAAAGTAGTCACCCAAGACGACTGCACGCCAGAAATCCCGAGTGAACGTAGAGCCAAGCTCGCGATAAGAGTTCTCCGAGCTGCCCACAAGGAGAACCACATTCTCCCATCCCATCTCCTCAAAGAGGCGATCGAAGAAGACATGGTACTGCCCTGTTCGACATGGCCCCAGCGTCGATGGCACGAAGACCAGATATATGTCATCGCCGGAGATTGGGTTCTTATCACTGAAGAACTTGAGGACCGAGCCTAGCACCAAGAGCGCCGGGATGCACTCTTTTCCCGAAGCGACGTTGCGGGCGAGTTGGGTGCTGAAGACATCCGGCAGCGGCAGGTTTGTTGACCGGACCCCTTGACGCAGAGAGGCCACATTCATTGCCTCCGTGGACAAGTCGCCCATCGGAGGCAAGATCGCATGAACGCGCTTATCGAGCATGTCTAGTCTCTCGCCCGTCTTCTGGTCAACAATGTCGCAAAACTCATCCTTCAGTTCGACATAGTAGCGCCGCCGGAATGGTTTCTCCGCCACCGGGCTCATGTGACGGCGATAACTTTCCACGATGTCGAGAAACGCCTCGACACGGGTGTCCAGGCCCGCGTCGGCGGTGTGGGAGTCTATCTCGAGCACCAGATAGGGCTTTTGTCCCATCAGCCAACGAACATAGTGGAGCATGAACGAGTCAGGGGCGCAGGAGAAATTCGATATCCATGACAAATACAGGTTGTCGATCTTTTTGACCTGTTTTACCGTTTTCATGTTCTCCTGGCCGTAGTACCAGTAGTTGTTAGGCGGGATCTCGGCGTCCGGGTCATAGATCATGTCGAAGGGAATGACAGTGACGCCCTGCGATGTGAACTTACGCGGGATTCCCATGTTGGCATCCCGCGTGAAGGCGTTATACGGACGTCCACAGAGCGCAACGTAGACACGATCAGGATTCTCCTGCACCTCGGTGAGCACCTTCCTGCCTAGCTCTCTGTAGGCGGCAAGAAACCTCTGGTACTGCTCGGTGGCGGTGTCGTAAGCTTGTCTCCCTTCATCGCGACCGAAACCGAGCTTTTCTGCAACGTCCTCGAATGCGCTGCGGCTCGCCTCGAATCCGCGGCTAAACGAGACCAGCGGCCGGAGCACACGGTCATCGCGCAGCACGAAGGCATGCCGGGCGTAAAATGGCAGACCCTGAGTCAACGGGCAAACACAGGCGTGCACTTCTTCCATGGACGGCATGTCGCGGAAATGCGGCAGAAAGACGAAGTCCACATCCTTGTCAAGCATGTCCTGGATCGCCCCGTGAGCTATCTCGGCCGGAAAACAGTAATTACTTTCCTGTTTCGCAATCCCTTCCGGAACGATCTGAGTCGAGAGCATGGTCCTGACTCCGAGACTGTGGAAGAACCAGGAATAGAAAGGCCATACAGAGTGGACCGAGAAGGCCCGTGGCACCCCAACGACCTGCCGGCTTCTGGCATGGAAGGTGTCCGGGGAAGGCTCAAACTCCTCGAAGAGCATCCGCATGCGTTCCTGAGTATAGTCGATAACCTCAGAGTCGCGAATTTTGCGCTTCTTGCGCTGGTTCGTGTAGAGTGAACAGCGGCCTCCGAAGGGATAGCGATGCCCGCCGACCTCAAGGTTCCGGATCTGACAGAGATTTTCGCAGGCCTTGCAAGTGAACCCTTCGCGGTATGTGATTTCCTTCTCGATCATGCTGTCCAGGTCGAAGTCACCCTTCTCGATCAGGCCTTCTTCATGCTTCTGGAGCACAAGCCGCGCGACGCCGAAGCAGCCCATGAGCTCGGGATCAGGCGGGACCGTGATCAGTTTGCCTGTCATCTGCGCAAAGGCCAGCGGTACAGCCGGATTCTTGGCGACACCCCCCTGAAGTACGATGTGCTCACCTACAGAACGATTACCCACCACCCGATTCCGGTAGTTGGCGACGATGGAAAATACTAAGCCGGCAACAACATCCTCGCGCGCTGCGCCTTGCTGCATTGCCTTACGTATGTCGGAGTTGATAAACGCCGAGCAGTGTTCGCCGAACTTCAGCGGAGCCTTTGCTTGGAGTGCGATGGGACCGATCTCCGGCGCGGTGTGAATGTTAAGGTCACCAGAGGCAGCTTCCTCCAGGAACGATCCTGTTCCCGCAGAGCAGGCTTCGTTCATCGCGTAGTCGATGGGAACACCATTGTTGATGAATACGTATTTGGCGTCCTGCCCGCCAATCTCGAATATTGTGTCGACATCCTTCAGGAAGTATGTCGTACCAACGGTATGTGCAATGATTTCGTTGTAGACGCCGGCCGTCTCGAGGAAAACGCCGAGGAGCTCCCGTGATGATCCCGTGGTCGCCACGAGGCTTATTCGCGGCTTGTGATCGCCCAATTGTTTCTTGACCTCGCGCAGGCAAAGTCTGAGCGCGGCGACAGGGTCTCCGTGAGTGCGGCCATAGTGCTCTGCAACAATCTCGAGGGTCTTCACATTGATGAGGGCGGCCTTTGTCGTCGTCGAACCGCCGTCGACACCGAGCATGTATTCAGCGTCAGGATCGTATGCGCCCCGACGTGATTCCGCATGTATCACCAGATCACTCGCCTTGGACAGGGGTTTGAATCTCTTGAAAACTAACGCCGAACCGGGTCGCACCACCTCGTCTTCCGGAAGCCATGCGCCCTGACTTCTGGCCAGATGAGCGGCACCAAAGGCTTCGAAGTATGGCGCCTCGTCGGGCAAAATGAAGTCGATTCCCGGCCTGCTCTCGCGGATGAATTCCACCAGAAAGCGGTTTCGCGTGACGCCGCCGAGCAGCACGACCTGGCCGCTCGATATCTTCGCCTTGGTAAGAAATTCGGAGACCTTGTCCGCCATTACCTTGCTCAGGGACAGGGTGATGTCACCTTTGCCCACCTCCCCCTTGTTCAAACGATGCGTGCAGTCCGACTTCATGAAAACGGAGCAACGGGCTGAGATGCGATGGGGTCGGGCACCGACGCAGACATCATTGATATCCTCGATCCGCAGGTTCATGCGGCCGAGTTGCTGGCGGAAGAATTCGCCGGTCCCTGATGCGCACTTGTTGCCGGAGTACGTGTTGACAATGCGTCCCTGGTCGTTGAGGACGTAGACAACCAAGTCTTCACCACCCATTGACACAACAGCGCGGGGCTTAAGGTTCAGGGCATCAAGGCCACTCTCGATTGCTACCGCGGCAATAACCTCGGGCAGATCGACGCGATGACGCCCCTCAGTCCCCGTGACGATGCCACGGAGCGGTCGGACAGCTTTAAGGCGATCCATGAGCAGCGCCAGCGTCCCGGGGAGATCGCCCTCGTGGGGGAGGATCACGTGCTCAATTCCAGTGTCTTGCGAGACAAGGCAGAGTTTCAAGGTGGTGGATCCAATATCGATTCCAAGCGTCTTTTCAGTCATAGCACTGTCACCGTAATATCCGAGAGAATGTTCGTATCAAGCACGGGGAAATGAGCATTCACTGCAAGCCTCGTCTCTGCTTGCTTCCTCTGAAATAAAGGGTTGAAATATGTATTGAATTAATAAGACTTTTTGGGAAAGTATAGGAACTAAATTTCTTGTCTGTCAAGACAATTTTTCCGCAAAATACGCTAGGGACTTACAAGAATTTGTTCACGGTGTGAAAATGCCAGCGATTCACTAAAAAAGACTAAAGATGCAGAAACGCACGCGCAGCTTTACTTTGCGCAATACTTATGATAGAAGGGTATATCTTAATTACCCTATCAGTCTGCATACGACCACATTGCTGAGGATCAATAAATACGACTAATAATAATGAACCTGCCTCTGTCTATTTTCTTTCTTGCTCCGTGCGGATGGCCAGTTCCTCCACCATGGCGGTCTAATGGTATTCGCATAATTTCTTGACACGCAGCGCCCCCACTCGTTATAGTCTTTTTGTTATTTTCGAGTTAGACATATTCTTACAAAGATATCGGAGCCTCTTAAATCACAAGCTTAAGAGTAATGAAAAGCTCATCCCCTTCAGAAGACAGGGCACAGACGATTCGTCTTTTTCACAGGCCCAAATGAATAATCCCTTTGAGGGAATCCTTGCCATCGGCAATGCCGACGTCATTACTTTTGTAAATTTTTTTTCTGAATATTTTCAACGTGTCCCGGGGTGAAGTCCTCGGCAAAAAGATCCGGAATGTGCAGTCGGGGATTAGGATTATGTAACAATGGACTGGAGGGTCACAAAAATACTTAAGGGGGAAGCACATATGGCACACGACAAGAGGATTCTTAAGAACGAAGAGAAAATCGAGGAACTGAAGAAAACAATCCCGGAGTGGATAAAGAAGTTGGAAAGGCCACCAACGCCTATTTTGGCGCCCAAGTTTGGGCCACTGGAGGGTATCCGGGTCACCAGTACGGGAATCATTGCCGCTCAACCTTTTATGGCGACAAAGATGGCTGATTTCGGCGCCGAAACGATACATGTAGAGAGGCCTGGTGGAGACCCTTACCGGATCATTCCACCGCTTATGACGAGGGGATCGAGGGAGCATAGTTGTGACGCTGCGGAGATAACGAAGAACAAGCTTTCTCTGGGCCTTGACATCAAGTTCAAAAAAGGGACCGAAATCCTTATGGCGCTCTGGAAGATCTCCGACGTGTGGATGGAGTCCTCTGCACCCGGCACTATCGAACGGGCGGGCATCACGGCTGAACTTGCCTTGGCAGTGAACCCCAAACTCGTGATCGTTCGGGTCAGCACCTATGGTCAGTACGGCAAAGAGGATTACCTCGGGCGACCTGGGTATGACGCTCTAGCACAGGCCTATGGTGGGATGATGAGCATTACCGGCGACCCGAGCGGCCCCCCACAGAGGGCAAAGACTTATACGGGGGACATCCTGACATCATTGACAGGGTGGGCAGCTACGCTGATGGCCCTCATGGTCGTTCAGAAGACAGGGCAAGGACAGGTCATCGACTGTGCTCAGTTCGAGGCCGTTGCGCAGACCCAGGGGAATGTTCTGCCCCTCTATACCGGTCAGGGCGCAACTTACGGACACACTGGCAACCGGGCCGCGGGATTTCAACCGTACGACACCTTCAAGTGCAAGGATGGTTACGTTTTTATCGGCGCCTTCGGTGGGGCGATCTACCCCAGGGTACCCAAGTTTTTGGGCCTCGATCCTGAAGTTTACAATTACAACGAATGCTCGAAGGATGCTGTCGCATTGAATTCAGAGAAAGGCAAGGAACTTGACAGGCGGCTTAGGGAGTATTGCGCAGCCCGTACCGGCCTTGAAGTCGAAACAGAACTCAATAAGGCCCAGATTGGATGCTCGAGAATCTTTGGCGCCAAGGACCAATACGCCGACGAGCACTATAATCTCAGGGAAATGATAGTTCCTGTCCTTGATCACCAGTCGGGTATTCCCATCCGTGTTTACGGCATCGTGCCAAAGATGTCGCTGACCCCCGGCAGAGTATGGAGGGGGGCGCCTTCCATCGGCCAGGACACGAAGGACATCCTCGCGAAGATGCTCGGTCTCCCTGACGGAGAGATCAAGACGCTCTTTGCGGAGAAGGTCGTCCACCAGACGGAGCCCTACACCAAACCACAGGTCGAGGCTGCCCATCCTTGATGATTTAAGCGACAGGGGAACATCTGCTGAAACGGTATCGATGGGGGTCATCGAAACGCGACCCACATCGACACGGAAGGCTTGTACTGGCGCGCCCACCAGGAGTCAAACCTGGGGCCTTTGAATTCGTAGGTTTAATAAATAAGGCAATCTTTTGTCTTATTCGTTACAAGGAAGTCTTAAGAATTAGATAAAATCCAAATATCAAAATATAGAGGCAGGGTCGTTTGGCTCTGCCTTCTTGTTTTCAGCGATAACGATTCTAATGTAGAATGGAAGGACAGAATTGGAAAAACAATATTTGAGGAAGAAGTCTCCCTTATGCATCTTCTTCGTATCAAATAGTGTTGGAGAAAATGGACCAATTATGCTTTTCGGAGACTATTTAGCTTATAGATTTGTGTCAAGTCTATGGCGATGCGCCACATGTCTCCTTGCTTTTCCACTCGAACAACAGTACCCCTCAAGTCTATTTTCCCACAATTTCTAAACTCGCATGATATGCCTACTACGCCCGGTGGAAAAGGGTTCTTTGAAAGAATGCACAAACCACCCAATGAGAAATTCACAAGATGAACTAATTCCCCTTTAACTTCGATTTTGATTTCAGCCTGGACAAGTGCATCTCCATCATTATTTACAACGTAGCGTTGGTATTGGCGACGGTCATTCATTCGATAATCTCTTTACCGTGAAAATTGAAATATCTCGCTAAGGGTTTTTCTTGGGTCTCTTCTCTTGCTCATACTTTTTCAAAGTGTTCTGGATAGTTTCTTCTAATAGGTCATTTTGGCGTTTTCACATGAGCGGCATGAGCTTGTTTCGTATTCTTTTCAAATGTTCTCTTGTATGCAGGCTGTGAAGCTTTTTAATGTACTTATGTAATCTAATGATGTTATTTTCATGCTTATCATAGGACACTATTAAATATCAATACCGTCTGTGGAAACCGACAGCGCGTTTTGCTTCCTGAACCGGCTGTGAAGTCTATTCCTTTCTGCATTGTTCTTGTAGTCCCCTTCCAATCCAAGAATAGTGATTCAAGTCTTGATCGACCGCACGAATCTCCATTCTCTTTCGTCATAGAATGTCACTTTCGATTCAATATGCTTTTTCGTCCACGCCATGCCTCCAACCGGAATTAAATGTGTTGGCTTTTTTGAGGCTGGCATCACTAATGGACTTCATAGGCGCGCCCACCAGGAGTCGAACCCGGGACATTTGGGTTCGTAGACCCCCAAACTGAAAAAAGCTAAAGATGCCAAGACCCGCGCCCTGCTTAACTTTGCGCAACATTTAGCACAAAAAAAGCGGGGTGTCTATTTCTAATTTTGTTCACTTATATGCGACGGTTTTTAATGATGACGGTTACAAAAACAGTTACACTGGGATATGATAATTGAGGCCATAGGATAGCACCCGAGGAGTCGGAAATTCCCGCCGACCTGGGCCTCATGAACTTCGGGGGCATTGCCGGAAAAGGCAGTGAAAGAAAAAACCAAACGAGAACAAAGGTTTTTCATAGATTTTGTGAATCATTATGAGTCGAGACGATTGGGTTAAGGGACGAGCATGTAATACCACGAATTTCAATGATGGAGAAACAAACGATGAATTTAGCCGGAGATATCAAAGAAATATGGCTTTATGACTTATTACTCAGATGGAATCGATAAATCTTTTAAACCGTTTTGTTAAAGAACGGCAAATAAACCTTTCTCCAGAATTAAGGTGTTTTTTTGATCTTTTTTTGAAATATCCCGACAATCCGATTAATTATGAAGTTCGGTATGAACGCCGGTTTCCTAATGATTTAGATGGCAAAGTTATAGAGTAATATGACAGCACACTCGGCAATATGACCTGGATGAAAATACTACTTTCTGATCTCAAGCACCTGTACACTATAAAAGAAAAGATGCAATTAGAATAATCAGAAAAATAAGAAAAGGTTTGCAATGTAATCAATTTTTCATCGCCGCGAAAGATAATCCGCGTCAAAAATACTGCCCCGCTTGTTCCGCAAAAGATCATACTCCTAAAGAAGAAAAGGCAAAACGGATGAGGGTAATCTATAGGCCCCATTGTAAAAAGCTTCAAAAAGAACACAAAAGGCGTACTTTATATGACTTTCAATATATGCGTTTAAAACAGAGCGGGTATTCAGATAAAGATGCTAGAATCGGTAGCCCGGACCAATCATGATCACGTCAGCGTCGCGATCGTAATTTGTTGCAATTCGGTTCCAGGTAAGGCGGACAAGCCAGTTCGGGTTGAATCGATAGCTGGCGGACAGCGAGATAACGCCCGCTACCGAATACCAGTCTTGAGTCAGTCGCGGGCTACGATGCCTGTCAATTAGGAAGTAAGGGCCCAGGCCGACGCCGATGGCCATGTGATCATTTGCGAAATCCCTGACTGCCCATAGTTCAGTAAGGATACCGCTTCGGTTGGCGAGGCGATTATCGCCTTCATTGACTAAGGCAACTGTCCAGTCCAGATGACGCGCAATGCCACGGCGATACTCGATGGTCTCAGCCACAGACTCCTGGGAATCAGCACTGTTGATGGTGGTCTGACCGATAAGAATGCTTATTTCGTTGTCTGTCGTTTTCTTGTTTGTCTGTGCTTCTGATGCGGGGATTTGCTTTTGTGAGTAATCGAGTTGGTACCCCAGTCCCACCGTTACCGACCAGGTATCTATGTTGTTTGTCTTGATCCAGTTGTTGCGCACCTGTATAACCCAAGGACTCTCCGTGTACCAGAAGCCAGCTAAGCTGAAGGCGACCCCCAGACCATGAGTGTCAGAGAAACCACTCCCTCTTTGCGCCAGTAAGGTATCATAGTAATAGTCAGGACCAACCCCTGCAGCCAGAACGAACTGCTTGTGAATCTTTTTCGTGCGTATCCAAAACTGCGCCGTAACGCCGTCCCGGTGATTATTAGGCAAATGCCCCTCATTAAGATAAGAGATACTATAAGCCGTATATTCCCCCAAACTATGCATATATTCTAAAGACCAGCTATACGAGCGATCACTGGTAGCCGTATCTCCGAGTCCACCGCCAAGCAAGTAGAGTTCCTGTGCAGACGTGGGAGTGCAGAGGATCAGGAGTCCGAATATGAATATGAAAATCTGACCAACTGAATATTTCATTCGCAACATTAAAGTGACTTTGACCACAACATGCAATCTTCAGCAATCAGGAATATCCTCATTTATGGCTTCGAAAATACTTATTGACAATGGACGGGAGCTCCGCCAAAAAAACGTGTGTCATAGATCTTTTCGGGGAATGTGGTGTAGACGGCTTGGTGACAGATACTGAGAAGACTCTGACTGAGTTACAGTAAGCCTTTGCCATTCATTTCCATTTGATCTTCGCTCAATATCATATGAAAAAATCCTAATCCTAAGGAATTAGAAAAAATATCCGTATTTGCCATTAGACGAAGCAAAATAGAATTAGATAGAAGGAAATTAGCGCCCATTTCAATCAAGCATTATGAATTATCCTACCGCATGATATTTCTGAATTAATAATCCATCAAGGGGTAGAGTTTCCTTGACTGGCAATGGAGAGGCAATGATTCATGGATATAAACTATCTTCATGCGTTGCTGATATACGCCAGCTTGAAGCCGCTGTCGCTCAGGTAGGTCATGGCAAGGATGGGTTCGAATGTCCAGTAGTTTCTTCCGATGCTGGTCTGACGGTTCTTGTCGTAGGCCCCAACAAGGATATAGATGTCGAGACCTGTCGAGATGTGGAAATTTTTGGAGTGCCATCCGAGGATGATCGGGTCGACGATAATATCGCCCAGTCCGGAACGGTTGTCGCTCCCGAAGCTACTTCTCACGTCTTCGTATACGAGAGGGACGAAAGCGTGAGCGGCTCAGTTAGCACCGAGGATTTGATAGTTGGTTACATAGGCAAACCGAAGCACATCGGCTACCGCATTCAGCTTAAAATCAGGTATGAGATTGTTGCCATTGTTGTCCTTGAACTTTGAGGCTGTGTAGTAGGTAGGTAGTTTTTAAAATATGCCCCCGGTAGCGGGAGTGTCTCCGCCATGAAGTCCTCGGCACCGTTCTGGTATGCCCCACCCCCGCCCTCGGTAGCGAGGGCCAGCCCCGGCAGCGTAACAGGGCTCACGAGAATGGCTGCCGCAACCAACATGATGAATAATTTCCTAAACAACGCCCCCTTGTGCATCACACCATCTCTCCTCTTTTTGGATTTTTCTATTCAAAGCTGTTGCCAGATTTTGTCCGTGTGAATCCTTCTGAACCACTTCATGTGACAAAGATAGCGGTGTGCTTCTGCAAGATCACACCTCTCATCTCCAAAATGAGATCAAAGGAAGGATACCGAACCAGATGATATAACACAGAGCGAGGGCCATAATTCGGTCGATCCTGGCATCGAATGCATTTGAACGAAGCAGCTTGAGAAGAAAGAAAATGAGCACCAGTCCGTTGGGAAGGGCCAGTAGGAACCAATAAAAGAGAGACAAGTGGATAACTTGGAAATAATCCAGAAAGATGGCCGAAAGAAAGGCCATACATACAGACCAGATGGCCAGCATTGCGGCTAACCGTGAGCCATACATGACGGCAACGGATTTCTTCATAACGGCATTGTCCGCCTGACGGTCCGGAATACCCGCCAGCGTGTTTCCCCCCAGGACAGCAAAGAAAAGAGGAACGCTGAGAAGCCAAGGAAGCGGGTCTTTCCAGGGGCCTCCCTGAAAAACAAACCCGCAGAGAATTACATAAAAACTGTGGGTTGTACCAACCACAAGCTCACCGATCCCACGGTAGGAAAACTTCAGAGGCGGAACTGTGTAACCCAGGCCGAAAAAAAGACCGATGAGAATTAAGAATGCGGCAGCACTCTGAGAACCGTTGGTGCTGATCTTCACCAGGAAATAACTTACTATCGGAATGATTGCTAGGATCACCAGTATAGCATTACGAACCTGAGGGAAACTAAGATTCCCTTCCACAAGAACCCTCGTACCGCCTGTAAACGTGCTGAAATTCTCATTTTGACGATCCGAAGGATAATCAAAATATTCATTGGCAAGTATGGTGCATAATTCAATCAGGAATAAAATGAGGTAACCGAGCAGATATGACGCAAGGCTCCATCTTCCTGAAGTTGCAGACCAGGAAGCGGCACCCACTGTGTATGCGATCCAGGTCATGGGGTAAAACTGAAGCCTGGCAATTCTTAGCCAGGCAATAAATTTACTTCCTTCTTTATTGGAAGTCATCAAAACCGCCTTACCCGTGAAGCTGCTCCATCTGGAGTTAGGTCTTACTGGAATCAAGATCAATTACAATCATAACGCGACCACTATTCTGGATTCCAGAAAGGACCAGCCTTGCCCAGCTTTTTTAACGATAAGATCAATTCGGATGCGTATTCCTGCACTCGAGAGAGATAGTCCGGCTCCAGACGCTCCCTCATCAGTGGTCCGCTGAAGACTAATGCCCAGTTGGATAAGGGCATGATAGACTCAGCCGAGACGGAATCATAAAGCGACCAATTTTTTACATGTTCTTCCGACCGGAAGAGGTTCATACGGCTTCAAGCCGAACCCCAGGATACTTCTCCTGTCAAAACCTTTGCTAACGGGATATTCATGTGTCCTACAGTCGTCGTTGGATTGACTTCGAGGATATCCCCGTCGCGCATGCGGACGAGAATGGGTTCACCACAATCCAGACAACGACTTTCGATACGGATCTCAGTACCAGGGAAAAGCCAGCGCACGGCCAGCACTTCGAGTCCTCACTGGCCGTACCATTTTTGGTTTCCCTTTATAGTCACAAGAAAATGGGTCGGTACATTAGAAAACGGCGCCCACGACTCCACGTAATCTGTATCTTTAACGAACCAGCAGGCTATTGATGCCTCAGCTGCTTTCCGCTGTATCTGCCTGGCCTCTTCTGGTCGCAACCCGAGAGTTGCTGCGAGTTCGGTATAGTGCGGTGCCCGCCCGGTCTTCACAAAATGCTCTACAACAGCAGTGTAAGCTCGTTGCACCAATGTGGTTTCTTCCATATCTTTTCCTCCCTTCTACTAATGTCACTTGAAAAGACCAATACCCCTCTGATAAGAAATTATGTCAAGATCTGATGAGTATCTATCAGGCATTACCTGAATTATATCTCCTAAATTCCTCGCTTAACCTTCGACTAACTTTTCGGATCATGACAGGAGGTTCAAGAGGATCAGGATTACTGATTGTAGTATTAAACTTAATGCAGATGTTGGATTTTGAGGACTACTATTTGAAATCAAGCAGCCTTCCTGCTCAGCGGCGGCGATAGGCCGTCCGCTGAACAGGTTGTTGTTAGTTGCCCGTTTTTTCGCTGGCCTGTCTGAAGCCATCGAAGACGTTTATGCTACGATCAGGCGAGGTCGAAACGGTCAAGGTTCATGACCTTGTTCCACACCGCTACAAAGTCGTGCAGGAACTTCTCCTGGGAGTCCTCACATCCGTAGACTTCCGCCAAGGCCCGGAGTTGGGAGTTCGAACCGAAGATTAGATCGGTACGGGTGCCGGTCCACTTGAGTGCGCCCGTTTTACGGTCGCGGCCCTCGAACAGTTCTGCGTCTTTCGAGACAGCATTCCACTCCGTGCTCATGTCGAGCAGATTCACGAAGAAGTCATTGGTGAGCGTTTCTGGCCGCTTGGCGAAGACACCGTGATTCGTCCCTCCGAAGTTGGTCTTCAGGACGCGCATGCCGCCCACAAGCACCGTCATTTCGGGTGCGGTCAGGGTCAGCAATTGCGCCTTGTCAACCAGCAGCTCCTCGGCCGATACGCCATAGCGGGTCTTCTGGTAGTTGCGGAAGCCGTCCGCCTTCGGCTCGAGCACGGCGAAGGAGGCCGCATCGGTTTGCTCCTGCGTGGCGTCCATGCGTCCTGGCGTGAAGGGAACCGTTACCTTGTGACCAGCATTTTTCGCAGCCTGCTCGACGCCCGCGCAACCGGCCAGAACGATCAGGTCAGCCAGCGATACCTTCTTGCCGCCGGTCTGCGCGCTGTTGAACGCGCTTTGGATGCTCTCCAGGGTCTTGAGCACGTTCGCCAGCTGTGCAGGCTGGTTGACTTCCCAATCCTTCTGCGGCGCCAGACGAATGCGGGCACCGTTAGCACCGCCGCGCTTGTCGGAGCCACGGAAGGTGGAAGCCGACGCCCAGGCCGTTGAAACCAGCTCCGACACAGACAAGCCAGAAGCCAGGATCCTGCGTTTGAGGGAGGATATGTCCTGTGCATCAATCAGTTTGTGATTTACGGCAGGGATAGGGTCTTGCCAGATGAGCTCTTCGGCCGGAACCTCCGGGCCGAGATAGCGTGCGCGCGGGCCCATGTCGCGGTGCGTCAGCTTGAACCATGCCCGGGCGAACGCGTCCGCGAGCTGATCCGGATTTTCGTAGAATCGCCGTGAAATCTTTTCGTAGACAGGGTCGAACCGCAAAGCGAGGTCCGTGGTTAGCATGCCTGGCGCGTGCCGCTTTGACGGGTCGTGCGCATCCGGCACGGTACCGGCGCCGGCGTTACCCTTCGGTTTCCACTGGTGCGCACCGGCCGGGCTCTTCGTCAGCTCCCATTCGAAGCTGAACAGGATCCGAAAGAAGTTGTTGCTCCACTTCGTGGGCGTGTTGGTCCAAGTGACTTCCAGGCCGCTGGTGATCGTGTCGCCGCCTTTGCCCGTGCCGAAACTGCTCTTCCAACCGAGGCCCTGCTCCTCGATGCCAGCCGCTTCGGGCTCAGGCCCAACATGTTTTGCATCACCGGCGCCGTGGGTCTTGCCGAAAGTATGGCCGCCCGCGATGAGGGCCACCGTCTCTTCGTCGTTCATCGCCATGCGAGCGAAGATCTCGCGGATGTCCTTGGCTGCCGCGATCGGATCAGGGTTGCCGTTCGGGCCCTCCGGGTTGACGTAAATCAGGCCCATCTGCACGGCAGCAAGCGGGTTCTCGAGGTCCCGCTCTCCGGAATAGCGCTTGTCGCCACCCAGCCAGGTCTTCTCGGCGCCCCAATAGACGTCCTGATCCGGTTCCCAGACATCCTCGCGGCCGCCACCAAAACCGAAGGTCTTGAATCCCATCGTTTCCAGGGCGACGTTGCCAGCAAGGACCATGAGGTCGGCCCAGGAAATCTTCCGGCCGTACTTCTGCTTAATCGGCCAGAGCAGTCGGCGCGCCTTGTCCAGGCTGACGTTGTCCGGCCAACTATTAAGCGGCGCGAAGCGCTGCTGGCCCCTGCCACCGCCACCGCGGCCGTCACCGACGCGGTAGGTGCCAGTGCTGTGCCACGCCATACGGATGAACAAAGGCCCGTAGTGGCGAAAGTCTGCCGGCCACCAGTCCTGCGACTTCGTCATCAGTTCACGGAGGTCATTCTTCACGGCCTTCAAGTCGAGACTCTTGAACTCTTTAGCGTAGTTGAAACCCTCGCCCATCGGATTGGACTTCGAGGAATGCTGATGCAGGATATCGAGCTTCAACTGGTTCGGCCACCAGTCTCGGGTCGTCGTGCCACCACCGCCAGTGTGAGCCCTGCCCGTTACCGGGGGCTTGCTTTCTTCATTCATAATATCTCCTCTTCTTGTTGTGTAAATTGTTGAAAAGCGCTGTAATGAATAATAGTGCTTCGCTACCTGACTTTTTATAAGCGAAAGCTAAATAAGAGCAATGATCATAAAATGTGAGTATATTAATAGGTTGAAACTACAAAGCAAGACATGGTCAATTGGCTCGACTTTTTGTTTTTGAGCAATAATGATTATGGATTGTAATGTGGCGTCGAAAGGCGGACTTACAAAAACAAGGAAGGAACTCTTACTTCACTTGACACTGTTTTTCAGGTTATCAGCTTGCCGTATTGCTGGGTTTTCTTCAACGATGAGTTTGCCCTCATCATCGCGTATGAATGTAACAACAGGGATTGAGAACTTCACTTTCCACGATCTTCGCCATACATGCATCAATAACTGGCGTTTTTAGGGGAACGATTTTTTCCGGATCATGGCGGCGAGCGGCCACAAAACGATGGAGGTTTTCAAGAGGTACAATACGGTGAGCGAAGACGGATTGAATGCCCTTGTCGATGGAACGACGGACACCAAGGAAGAAAAGGGGTTAGGTTAATTTGTCTAATTTATTGATTTTACTGGCGCGCCCACCAGGAGTCGAACCTGGGGCCTTTGGATTCGTAGTCCAACGCTCTATCCATCTGAGCTATGGGCGCTCCGTAGGTATGGCGGTGCTGTGAGTCTAGGTGTAGTTTGTCTCACCATTTCCCTGCTAACGGGGAAATTTACAGGGTATTTGATCTCAACATCGCCTCAAATTTAATCATAACTCTCGTTTTCCTTTGCAGTACCGTGAGGTAAAGAGAAATTGATTGAATTCCGAACAGGGAAAAACAGGGAATCGTCGGTGGACTCAATCGCTCATTTATCGAAAACCCTACTCTTTTGTTTCAGCCATCAGTCTTTAGTTATCCACATGCCTTGGTGATTTTCAATATCACTTCTTAGTTTTGAAAACCAGTATAAAAAGAAATATCAAGAAGAAAATTTATGTAACAAAAGAGCCGATTACTGATTTTTCAAGATCGCCCAACCGTTGGAATTGTAGACTTCACCTTGTGTTCTTATGGATTGATGAATG
Organism: Syntrophales bacterium; assembly: GCA_035685925.1. Taxonomy (GTDB): domain Bacteria; phylum Desulfobacterota; class Syntrophia; order Syntrophales; family UBA2185; genus Fen-1135. Next base: position 37,734 of record DASRZZ010000055.1, read on the forward strand.
TTATAAACTGCCGGCTGGGAAACCGGGGTAAAATGGGAGGAGTGAATCTGTACTTCACCTGATGCCAGAGAGCATGGTTTGTAGATTAGATCCTCCTCCCAATGCGTTGTTCAGTAACTTGCACGGTATCATAAACCTTCTCAAATGGGAATGAGTTTGCACTTGCAAGGTTGATTCGAACGAAGCTATTTTACCGGGGGTTAAATTAATGATTTAAGGGGGATGTTTTATTATGTCAGTATCGGTCGTCTCGCCAATTTGACCCTGCCTTTCTGTAATAAACCGATTATGTGTTTTGTTATTACTTAAACTTTCTCCTTGCCCCTGATGCCGATTTTCGTAGCTATAAGGCTTTCACAAAGTACCTGATGTAACAATTTCACTATTGACCTGCCCCAGAACATCGCATTCAAAGTCTGACTTCTGCCTCTTATGGGAGCCGGTTCTATTTATTTCCAATTGTAATGCAGCATAGAAAGTCAAAATTGAAAAAACAAGACCACAAGGAAGAAGCTCTCTAAGATTTGACCCGATTGAGTGACACAGGAGCCAGAAATGTCTCACACAGAAATAAAATGTGGCTAACCGTGATTGGTTAACCCCCTTAATTTAGATGATTGGGTCACGGCGTGCTGAAAAAGCCGATCACGTAGTGCTGAAAAATTCGATGCCCCTTCTGGAGGTGCATCATATGACCCGCATTGGGAATGACAACATAATTCTTAGCGGGATTCGGGAGGTCCCTGAAGAAGGGTAACAATCCATTCAGGTCCGCAACATCATCATACTGGCCGTGTATGATCATCGTAGGAACGGGCATCAGTCGGGCATTGATCATCGGCATAATTGTCACCATATCAAGCTGCGGGCCGGTGGGTGACTTCACCTCGACCTGTGCAGCCGCTTTGGCATAGGCATCAATTACTTCGGGATCATTGGCCTCAGCTGGCGTCATGGAGTAGAAGCGAGGTTTCCATCCTGGCTCCGGGATGGTGATGTATGGATTTTTGCGGAACGTATCTACACGAGGCCGTCTCTTGGCGATGTCCGGGCTGTTCATGTGCATCTGTGCATAAGAGATGTACTTCGCTACTTTCCCGGGCTGCGCCATCACGAACATACCGCCGTACTGGGTGCCCCACGACCAGCCGAGAAGGTTCACCTTCGTGATCCCTCTCTTTTTGAGGATGAAGTCCACCACCGCGTTCAGATCCTGACTTGCCTCCATCGTTGTCATATGACCATCTGGGTGAGTTGAACGGCCGAATCCGCGAACGTCCGGCGCAAACACATCGAAACCTGCCTGGGCAAGCACGTCCATCAGGCTGTAGTCGGCTTTTCCGCGAACTTGGAGATCAAAGCTCTCTTTTCCCGCTGTGGCAGACCCGTGACACAAAACGACAATTGGCTTGCCTGCCGGGCTACCTATATATTTTTCCCAAACATACAACCGGATATTCCCGTTGTCCACCCAGTGCTCAACCCCGTTTATCGTTTGAGAGGCGGCAGAACCGGTCATGGCGAGAACCAAGCACGCGCCAATCAAGGCGACAAAGATGTTATTTCTCATAACTACCTCCTTAATCAGTTTGCTGCGAACTTCCTTCCTTTAGTGTAAAGTATGTAGACTCATGCCTTAAGGAGCAAACCATTCTTGCTCGCAAACCGTTCACCGACAAAATATTCCTTAGGAATCATAGCGTGGATACCGAGAGTATAATCGACAACCTGAGTCACGTGTAAATCCACTGCCATGCTGCAGAAAGCGTATGCTTCACCGGTAGAGAGTCCGTAATATCTATTTAAAAACTTTATGGCCTTCCTTGTGGCCATCCTGCAGGATTCCAACAGGTCTGTGTGCATCCCCATGGTGATCCAATGAGTGGGGGATGACGCCATGGGCCATTCCACCAGGGACTTGAGGTCCTTGCGCACTGTCAGTCTCATGGTAATAGTCCTGAAAGCTCCTTCCAGGCCATTCAAGTCTACCTCACCATGGGCTTGAGCGAGGTGCGAATCTCCCGTTTTCAATCCCGCACCCTTTACCCACACAGGCAGGTAAAGAACAGTTCCAGCTACAAGATCCTTGTTGTCCAGGTTCCCACCGTGCTTCCCAGGCGGCACATTGCTCCACATTCCTGGCTCAGGTAACTCAACGCCTATAGTACCTGGGAATGGTCTAACTGGTATTTCTATTCCTGGTAAGAATTCAAACCTCATCTTCTTAAGATCTATTCGATACCATCTAACCTCACCTTTGGGGAAATCATCCGCGAGAAGGCCCAGCTTCATGAATGATGTCTCAGGGTAGAGGTTAAATCCATAAGTGTTGGGTACAATGTCTAAGATCTCAATCTGAAGAATATCGCCGGGTTCTGCATCTTCCACATAGATCGGACCGGTCAGATGGTGGTGTCCTGCACCCCTTTTCAGCTTTTTCGCTGCAGTGGTTGGATCAGGATAGATATAAGTTTCCGGAGTCTTCTCTATCACCTCCTTGTACCACTTCATCCAGTCGTTGATGTCTGCACCGGGAACCATTTTCCCCATCAAGTGGGTTCCTGTTTCGACTTCCACGACCTCACCTGACTTCATGCGAAGGACAGGTGGTGTGGAATTATCCCAGTACCCATCTGTAGACGTCATAGAGTTACATCCCAAGACGCGGGCATTCCCGGCAGCCACTTTTCTGCTCACATCGATGGCTGTCGCTGTCTCGAAATTTACACCGCTGACAGCCGCAGCGGCTCCAATAGCCGCACTATATTTTAAAAATGTCCTCCTATCTACCTCCGTTGACCCTTTATCCTTTTTCTCTTCTTCCATACAGCACCCCCTTAATGATAAAAGTCATGAATTCTTGTAATCTCGTTATGAGAACCTGTAAAAATTTTAAATAATAAAGTTATATGAGTCAATATAATTACCTCATAAATCACGACTTACCTACAGGCAATACTATACTTTAGACCGGAATTCTGCCACTTTTTCACTATTAGCAATTGTGATGTTGTATTGATGCGACGAATCAGAAGAACAACATTATGGAAGTTAGTAACGGAAGTCGCCTGTTTCTTTCACCTGCAAAGCCTTACTATTGGTTTTTGTTTAATAGCGAAGATTCGGGAAGAAATGTACATAATTAACTGGGTAGAGACATTGTTGCAAGTCCATCATCACTTCAATCCCGCTTTACGGTAGGCGTCTATGAGGCGATCCCTCTCCGGACCCTCTTTCACAGGGTAGAATTTGATGAACTTCTCAAGAGAGAAATTGGGATCTATTCGCTGGACCTCCGCGGCAGCAGTCCGGGCTTCATCTTCGCGTCCGGCGGACATATACAAAGAGACCAGATAAATATTTGCCCACACATTGTTGGGAGCCAACTTGAGGGCTTTCTGTTCCGCAGCGATGCCCTCCTCATACCTCCCGGTTTGACGACAAGCATTACCCAGAATCATATAGTAATTGGGAACAAAAGGATTGAGTCGAATGGCCTGTCGAAGCAAGGGAAGGGCCTCCTCCCCTCTCCAGGAAGCAGCCAGAGATGAGGCAAGAGTATGGAGAGCCCAAGTGATGTTCGGGTCAAGACTCACAGCCCGCTTCCCGAACTCAATAGCCTTATCATGCTGACGCATCCACAGAAAAACCCAGCCGACAACAGCATGGGCCTCAGCCGAGGAGCTGTCCAGTTCGACAGCCTTTTGTGCCAATTTCATGGCATTGGAAAGAGTCTCTTTGGGCGATTCACTGTTACCGTAATACACACTGCCCGTAAGTGCTAGGGATAGACGGATATAAGCCGTTGTATAATTTGGGTCCAGTTCCAGGGCTTCGCGGTAAAGCCGCGTGGCCACAGCATTCCCCTTTTTGTTGTATTGATAGTAGTACCCATCCCCTTCCACCACTTTCAAGTAAGCCTGAAGGTTGTTTGTCCCTTTCTCTAATATGCGGGATTCTTCGACATGCGTGAGTTTCACCCGAAGCTCTGTTATAATCCTCATGGTAATCTCATCCTGCAATGCAAAGACATCCTTCACACTCCGGTCATAGCGTTCCGACCAGAGGTGATGCCCATTGATTGCATCGATCAATTGGGCGGTTACGCGCACCGTGTCTCCAGACATGCGAACACTACCCTCCAGGATATACTGCACACCCAGATCCTCTGCCACTTGCCGAACGTCCGTGGTTTTGCCTTTGTAAACGAAAGTGGAGTTGCGGGCGATGACAAAGACTTCGGGAACCTTGGACAGCGCGTTGATGATCTCCTCGGTCATGCCATCGGTGATGGGATCCTGTTTAGGGTCTTTGCTTATGTTGACAAATGGCAAAACCGCAATCGATGGTTTGTCGGGGAGCGGAAATGCCATCTTCTCCGTGGAGGCAACCTTGACCGAAGCGGGGCCCAAATGGAGTTTCCAAATTGCCATTGCGGCAACCCCTGCAATTAGGACAATCACTGTAACAAGTACTAGCCAAAACTGCCGGCTCTGACCAAAAGTCTTCTGTTTCCTTGTTGGCGGTGCCGCAGCTGCAGGCTCTTCTGAGAGGGATTGGACAGCCCCCATTTCGGGTATGCTTCCAACCTGTTCTTTGAGACTCGAGACGAACATCTCCCACGCGTCACCATCTAAAGCGCCTTCGTAAGCGATGACAACATCGTCTAAACTTGCCCCTATCTTATCTATTGAAAACTTCAGCCGGACATTCTCTTCACTCCCTTTGTACTCAAAAAGATTTGCCCAACTATCTTTCTCGGCTTCCGTTAATAAATAGGTCTTGCCAATCCACTCGTCATATTCTTTTTTCCTTCCCAGTACTTTGTAAAGAGGGGCCTCTTCCAGGTTAGGCAGGGCGTCTTTCCATTTCTTGTAGATTCTTGTCAGTAAATTCTTCTTATCTGACGAACCGGCCGAACCCCCAACCGATTCATTTAATAATACGAGCAGGTCAAGATGCTTTCCCAGGGGGATAGAGGTGACTTTTCCTAATTGTTTCATCTCATTAACAACAAGGGCGATCACAGAAAGGTAAAACATCCGGGATGGTGAGTTGAAATGCAGAGTCAATTCCGATCCTTTTTTGAGGTCGATGTGGAGCTTGAAGTCATTGAGGTCGATTCTTATGGATGGGTGGGCATTTTTGACCATTTTTTCACCAGTTAAACCCGATCGAAAAATAGGCCATTTGAGATGGAGAAGAATAATTTAAAAAAGTTCACGGTGCGAACCGTGAAGTAACTTTCAATAACCGTAACATATGCAA
>DASRZZ010000056.1:0-8144 GCA_035685925.1 Syntrophales bacterium
TTGTTCATGAACCACTTGGGCCCCATATACACAGTATAATTTTGCCCCTGGTCTGTCACAAATATCATCTGCAGAGCACTTTTCGTACCGGCCATATTTTCAACCTTCTTCACCTTGCCCGATTCCACCACTATGGCCTCATTCCCCGTAATTGCTGTATGGAGCGGACCCGGGACGCCCATGGTCCACGCACCTGTATCAACCGTAGACCCAGGCGATTCCGATGTTTGGGCAAATGACATCGGCACAAACACAAGAGCAGCCACAACTACTATAATCCCAATTGCTGTTTTTCTCATATTCTCCTCCTTATGATTTTTTATTGTGTCGACCTACCCGTATGATTTGTGATCATTACACAAGTATATTGATGTGGATGCTATCGGGGTATCCCTGATTTTATGCTTCTATTTACCTGATAGGAAAGAGACAATCGAAATCTGACAAATGGTGTTGTTTCCATGCGGGGGAAAGATAGTCTGGATGATAACTCCGACCAGAAGAATGATTCGTGTGATCGCAATTTCATGGCGTGTGATGCCTCTTATCTCCTCAGCCGGTGCCACTCTCGTGTTATACCTTCCAGTCCATATGTAACGGTACCCACATAAATTACAAGAACTGCTGTGATGAATAATTGCATTTGATTGTTGCCGCTAGGTGCCTTTCCCGACGTTATTGAAAAATCAGGAACCGTCTTTTGTTGCATCTTTCCTATATTATTTTTTCTAACTCAGCCCATCCGTACAACATTTCATGTGAAGAAATGAACAAAAGTCACACCATTATTTTCCCCGCATAATTATTCGCATAAGAATTTCATGGGTATCTTTTCAGAATCCTCACTCCATCATCTTACTTACATGGACTAAGGAATTTCGAACGTTAAAATAAGGTAATGCATGATGGAAGCCCGACGGTAGATTCTATATAAGTCATTCAAGAGAGGATACATATGATTGAAGATGCGCCGGATATCTTAATCGTAGATGACAACAAATATGACGCCGAGTTCGTACTTGAAGCGCTTAACAAGCATAAACTGACTAAGGTCAAAGTCCTTCAAGATGGCAGTGAAGCCTTGGATTATCTTTTTGCAACTGGGGGATACTCAGATAGAGACACACGTAAGCAGCCGAAGGTGATTGTTCTTGACTTGAAGTTGCCAAAAGTTAATGGCGTTGAGGTTCTTCGGATGATCAGGTCTGATGAGATTACAAAAAGAGTACCTGTAGTGGTCTTCACATCTTCAAATGAAGATGTGGACAGGATAGAGTGTTACAGGTTAGGAGCAAATAGCTATATAGTGAAACCTGCTGATTATGACAGCTTTGTCAAGGCTATAGCTGAAATAGTTTTCTATTGGATGTCACACAGCTTGCCTCCCAGTGAGACACCCCATTGAATTATATCTGTAAAAGTTATGGTCTAAATCACCATTTTTTATTTGGGTTCATTTTGGGTCGTTTTTTCACGGTGTCAGAAACAACTTTTTGTCTTCTGATTCTGTGTATGTCGTAGAATTGAAAACCCTCTCCATGAAGGTACATCCGTAAAACTCATCGCCAAAGAAAGAGCCGGCTCTAAAACCTTCAAACATCTAAAGCCCCATAACCACTAAGATATTCACTTCAATTTTGGTGCCGAAGCCGGGATTTGAACCCGGACAGGCCTAATGCCCACTAGACCCTGAACCTAGCGCGTCTACCAGTTCCGCCACTTCGGCACGCTGTTTGTAATGGCAGGCGTTATGTTGGTTGTCTACAATGATAGTCGGACTATTGTCAAGGAAAATTGGACTTGAAATTAGCCATATTAATGCTATGTTAGCATGGAATTAAGAAAGGGTGGATAAGGAAAGCCAAAAGATGAAAGTCATCAAAAGTTTGGAAAAAATGCCCGGTGAATTTAGGGATGCTTTCGCAACGATAGGGAATTTCGACGGAGTCCACTTGGGCCACATACCGATTCTTAAGAAACTTATAGAGGAGGCCCACAGGGGAAAGAGTTGTGCTGTGGTGATCACCTTTGAGCCTCACCCGAAAAAGATTCTTCACCCGGATATAAGGCCATTCTATCTGCTCACCTCTCTTGAAGAGAAGATCAAGCTTTTTGAAGATATCGGCGTTGATGCATTAATACTCATCCCATTCGACCTCAATTTTTCCAAGATGACGGCCGAGTCGTTTGTCTGTGATATCCTCTGGGATAAACTTCACATCAGAAAGATATTCATCGGCCATGATTACAGCTTCGGAAAAAGCAAGATGGGGAACAAGGTATTTCTCGTGGAATTTGGAAAAAAACTTGGATTTGAGGTAGACATCATTGATGCCGTCAAACTCGATGGCGAAACCATCAGCAGCACTCGTGTTAGACATTTGATTCTCGCAGGTGATGTGAAGACGGCTGCGCGGCTTCTGGGAAGACCTTACAATGTGAGCGGTATTGTTGTTCCGGGAAAAAGGCGGGGCAGCATTCTCGGAATTCCCACGGCTAACATAAAGCCCGAAAAGGAATTAATCCCTGCCCAGGGCGTCTATGCCGTTATTTCGCATCTGGCTGAAGGCCGCTACAGAGGTGTCTTGAATATAGGCTTCAATCCCACCTTTTCTGATGCTGACCTTTCTGTTGAAGCTTACTTACTTGATTTCGACGGAGATATCTACGGGAAAAAAATAAATATCCTTTTTATAGATAGAATTCGTAACGAAATAAAATTTGGAAACCCCGAGCTCCTGGTGAAACAGATAAGAAAAGACATCGATGACGCACGAAGCATATTGAAACAGTATTCTTGATACTTTCGGCGGAATGCCGCCCCATCGTGAGGGGTTTCCCTGTCAAGATGCAGATCAAATATCTCCACCCTTGGGACATTACATCATATAATAAAGCCGTCAACATCCAGGCACAACTCAAAGGGAAACTGATCCTTCATGACAAATATTTTCCCAGAGAGATCAGAACCATCGCTGGCGCCGACATATCCTATTCCAAACAAAACGATATGTTTTTCTCCGCCGTTGTTCTCCTGGCTAACCCGACCATGGATATCATTGAAGAGGTCTCCGTTACGGAAAGGGCCCCCTTCCCGTATATCCCCGGGTTGCTGAGCTTTAGGGAAGGCCCAGCACTGTTAAAAGCCTTTGAGAAGCTCACCAGAGTTCCGGACTGCGTCATCTTTGATGGTCATGGGACTGCCCATCCCAGAGGCATCGGTCTCGCTTCACACATGGGATTGTTCCTGGATATACCAACCATAGGTTGTGCCAAGAGAAGGTTGGTCGGCGTACACGGCGAAGTCGGACCTAGGGTCGGAGACTACACAGATCTTAAGCTGGACGGGCGAATCATAGGTGCTGTTGTCCGGATCAAGAAGAAGGTCAACCCGTTATTCATATCGCCTGGGCATAAGATAGGATTGCGAAGGGCGGTTCAGGTGGCCCTTTCATGCTGCCGGGGTTACAGGCTTACGGAACCAGTTAGAAGGGCGCACCTTGCAGTTAATCGGATACGTTCAAGGGTTGCTACCTCTTGCTGAAATACACGTTACCGATATAGCTTTCCGCCCAAGCCTTGGTGTTTTGCGTATTGATGTAAAACTCGACACCATGGGTCAATCCGGCGGGCTCGGCGCATTGAATGTCCTTTAAGAGATTCCTGTAGTCTTCATAAATGTTTCTTTTTTCTGTATGCCACTGTCCTACACCATCTGTTTTGTCCCGGACGACGACATACCTCAGCTTTCCCCCACCGATTGCCGAACTCCTACCTGTCCATCCCTTGGGGGCCTCATTATCCCAGATATAGCCAAGGACGGGTGTGCTTAAGGCCTCCGGAAACCCCGTAGGAGTGAATGCCACATAAAGCTGCGCTGCCTGGTCATCAGTATTGCTCTTTCTCACATCACCCCCATCAGGAAGCCGCGTGACCTTCCATCTCCAGTTCAAGTAAGGGTACTCTTTTATATCAACCGTTATCCCCCTTTTTACGCCAAAGGATGAATCCCTGCTTTTCATATGGAGATAATAAAGCCTTGATCCCTTTTCCAGGCTGAGAACAGGCTCTCCTTTCTTGGTTTCTAGTAACCAGCCTGTGGGGGCGCCGTTCTGCATCTGCGCTGAGTCAAATACTGCAACCCGGATAGTATCCGCAGCCTTCGGCTTCATAGCCGCGACGGTAGCTGGGGTCGGGACTTCCGGTGCAGATGTCGGCTCGCCGCGGGCAGGAGGCTGGACAGAGGGCACTTCAGTAGGTGGCACTGCTTCAGGCGGGGCAGGAACCGACGGTTGCGCAGGTAGAAGTGCAGTTGCAGGTGGGCACTGCACGGGTGAGACAGCCGATACCTCGGGCTTCTTGGGCTCGACCTTTTGACAAGCTGATAGAGGAATAAATGCCAAGAAGAGTGATACGGAGACAATTATGATTAATGTTTTTTTCACAATAAATCACTTTATGTGTTTTTGATTACCTTTGTACAGACTCATGATCTCTGATCTTGTCAAAACAGAATCGACTCTGTCAATGTACTTTCTTATATTTTCCCTGCCGCCTTCCTCTCTGTCAACGAGGGCGATTGCGCGGTTAACTTTGAGACCGGCTTCTCTCGTAATCTCTATGGCAGTTATCGTCGATCCTCCCGTGGTTATAACATCGTCTAAAATGGCAACTCTTTCGCCGGGCACAACATTCCCCTCGATGCCTTTTTTTGTTCCGTGATCCTTGACATCCTTTCTCACCGCAAATGATTTGATTGGTTTTCCCTTCTGGTATGATATGAGAGAGAGTGCATTGGCCATGGGATCCGCTCCCAGGGTTAGACCGCCTGCCGCCGTTATGCCCGCATCAACAAGCATCTCAAAAAGGATGTTCCCTATGAGGTACATTCCCTCAGGGTCCATGGTTGTCGTTTTGCAATTAAAATAATAGTTGCTTGTTTTTCCGGAGGCCAACGTGAACGGGGGATTGTCTCTATACTGGAAAGACCGCTCCAGGATGATTTCAGCGAGTCTCGGTTTCATTTCATCAAAAATCATTGTGCATTATCCCTTTGAGATTTTATTAGTTGCTCAACCACCCGCACGGCTTCCACGCCGTCTTTAGCATAGGCAGCGCCTATAGAAGCGGCGTATGCTTTCGTGACGACGGCGCCTCCGACGATAAACGGACCTGAATAGCCATTAGCCCGGGCAAGGCTAATGACCTCTTCCATGTTCACCATGGTCGTGGTCATGAGGGCGGAAAGACCTACCACATCGGGCCTTGCGCGTCTAATGGATTCAATGACGGCGTTGGATGGCACATCTTTGCCGAGGTCAACAATCTTGTAGCCGTGATTCTTCAGCATCAGGGAGACTATGTTCTTGCCGATATCATGAATATCCCCTTTCACTGTCGCAAGAATGATGACCCCCTTCCCATGGCTTTTGCCCTTTCCCAGTTTAAGCTTTGGCTCAACTCGCGCCAGGGCAGCCTTCATTGCCTCGGCGCTGGCTATCAACTGCGGCAAAAAATACTTTCTTTGATCGAAGAGTTGGCCCGCCCGGTTAATTGCCGGGATCATTATGTCGTCGAGAAGTACGGAGGGCCTCGTACCGGATTCAAGGGCATTATCCACGAGGCTGGTAATATTGTCCCTGTTTCCCTCGAGTATCGCACTGTATACATCCTGGTCCGGCGTGGCCGTGGCCGCCCTGGCACTGACTTCTTCTGTCGTGGCATGCTCTGAGAAATGCTCGATATACGCCGAGGCATCTCTATCCTTCTGCATGAATACGTCGCCTGCCATCTTTATCTTCATGAGCTCCCTGTCGGCAGGATTGGCAATCGCCATGGCCAGTCCCGTTGCCTGCGCCATGGCGAGAAACGCGGCATTCATCCACTTCCTCGCGGGCATGCCGAAGGATACGTTGGAAAGACCGAGAACAGTTCTGCACTGGAAGCTGTCTCTGCACCAGGCCAGGGTAGAGAGTGTTTCCTTTACCGTCCCAGGGTTCGAGGCCACTGTCATAACCAGACCGTCCGCGATGACATCATCTTTAGAAAATCCGAAGCGCCGGGAGGCCTGGAACACATCCTTTATTATTCTTTTTCTTCTCGCCGCTGTTTCCGGTATATCGTTGTCCGCGACCGGCAGGAGAATAAACATGGCGCCGTATTTTGACGCGGTGGGCAGGAGCTTTTTCAATTTCCTGCGTTCGCCGGAAATAGAATTTATCAGGGCGCGACCGGGATATATGCGAAGAGCGACCTTTATCGTTTCCGTGTTGGGGGAGTCGATGACCAGGGGCAGTGCAGTACACGTTGATAACAGACAAATGACTTTTTTTATGGTATCAGCCTCATCAATCTTGTGAACCCCGACATTCACATCGAGGAGATCGGCCCCATCAGTCTCCTGTTCCTTTGCCATCTGCCTGACTATGTTCATCTTGCCTTCGAGGAGTTCCTGCTGCAGTGCCTTCTTGCCTGTGGGATTAATTCTCTCACCGATTATGAGAAGCGCACTACTCTTATCAAATATCTTGAAGGCCCCGGCAGAGCTAACAGCGCCTACAGATTTTCTCACAGGAGAAATTACTCGGGCCTTGCCCACTCTCTTCTTCAGTGCCGCGATGTGTTCGGGCGTCGTGCCGCAGCACCCACCGATCAGATTGACACCGGCTGCCGCCAACTCCTTTCCCCAGGATGCAAACTCCTGAGAACCCATGTCGTAGAGAGTCTCGTTGCCGGCCAGCCTCGGCATCCCTGCATTGGGCTTGGCTACTAGCGGAACCGTAGCATATGGTTTCATGGCGGCAATCAACTTCAACATAGCCTCCGGCCCTGTTGAACAGTTGCATCCGACGGCATCGGCCCCGAGACTCTGCAGAGTGATGAGAGCCGCGACAGGATCGGTGCCGCCAAGCGTATAGCCGTTCATCTCATAGGTCATGGTGACCATGACGAAATGATCGGTGATCTCTTTGACGGCGATAAGCGCCGCCCGCGCCTCCTGTATGTCCATCATGGTTTCGATGACCAAAAGATCTACGCCGCCTTCGAGAAGACCCCGAATCTGTTCTTTGAAGATCTCGACCGCCTCCTCAAACATCAAGTCACCAAAAGGTTCCACAAAATGACCTGTAGAGCTGATGTCGCCGGCAATCAGGGCACCGCTTCCCAATGTACGCCTCGCCAGAACTACAAGTTGTTTGTTGATTTCTTTGACGTTTGTAAAACCGTATTGGCCGAGCTTCAATCGATTCGCGCCGAAGGCACAGGTATAGATAATATCAGAACCTGCCTTTTGATATGCTCTGTGAATATCCTGAATCGCTGCGGGATTTTCCAGACACCACACCTCAGGACATATGCCGGACGGCATTCCCCGCTTCTGCAACTCTGTCCCCGTAGCACCGTCAAGAATCAGGATCCTTCTTTTTAGCAGATTGACGAGCCTCTTTTTTTTATCCAATGATCTATCCATACAGTAGATCGCATATTCCTCATTTTTGTTGCACTATTCGTCTTATAATATCAGCATACCATAATATCAAGATATTATAATGCGTCATCCTTGTCGCAACAATAAAGGGCGCCTCATGACCCTTGCGCTTTTATACCGGTGATGGCGGTGACGGTCTTTTCTGGGACAAGCATGCAGCTCTCTGTGATTTCTATGCCGATCTTATCGAGTTGAAGGAGGCGGTACATAGTTTTTTGGCTTTCCAGAAATAAATCACCATAGCCTGCAGAGTATCGTTTCCCCAGCAGTCTCCTGTTTTCCCTCCTTAACGACTGCGTGAAGTAGTCCATGATCCAGTCCAGGGCGGCTTCTACTATCTCGCTCGCAGCTGCGTCCAAGACGATGCCGCGGGTCACATTCGCCCCGGAGGCATCTTCTTTGATGACATTCATGATTTCCGTGCCCGTTGTGGCTCCCATCAGCACTATCTCGTTGCAATTGCTAAGAAACCTGGCTAGTAGACGACTTTCAAATTCTACACCGCCTGGAAGGCTAATCTTGGTGCCTTTAATCTCCATGATAGGCATGCGTAAGCCCGCGCCCTTCAGGTGAATGAGCGATGCTGCATCCCTTATATACCTTTCTATCTCCTCCTTTTGCGAGGCTGGTAAATCTGTAACGCCCTTTACGAATC
>DASRZZ010000057.1:0-6131 GCA_035685925.1 Syntrophales bacterium
AACCTGGAAGAGAAGATTTTGTAGATAAGATCAAGCGATATGCCGCTTACGTTTATTGCTGGGCGGAATACTGGTTGAAGAAACCACAGGATGAATGGCCAGAACCTCTGAAAGAACTTGTTAGACAATTGAGTAAATATACATATCATGGAAGGAGAGAAAGGCCCAAACCACGAAGAGTAACAGCTTATATTATGGAGATGGATTTTGGAAAGGAAAGAGAAAAACATCGCCTAAAAAAATGGACAAATGATCCTGACGCTTTCGGGAGAGCATTCATTTCAAATAATAAATACGCAAAATTTGTCAAAACAATCTGCAGGAGCTAATAGCCCCACGAAGATAATAGCTATAGCGAACCAGAGGGGCGGGGTAGGTAAAACAAGCTCTACCATAGACATAGGAGGGGGGGGCTCGGTTAGGGAAGAAGGTTTTGCTTATCGACCTTGACTCTCAGGCTCACCTTAAGAGATTATCAAAACGGGATGAAAGAAATGCTAAGAGAAGCCGGAAGAGAATTGGTTAATGAATTTTTATCGAACCTAAAAACTGCTTTGGAACAAAAGAGATTTAAGTTCGATTTGAAATTAATAGGAAAGCATTCGCAACTTTATCGCTTTTACGTTAAAAATAGAACTCATTTCTTGTTTATTCATGCGAGTCGGGACGAACGTTGGGAGATACCTCCACCTCGGCTAGAAATTTCTCATCCTATTTCCTCAGAAAATATAGATTGGGCTGTAGTTCTTCTGAAAGAACCCGAAGGAAAAAACCACGTGCTCGGGTTCCTAATCCTCGGTGATGATTTTATAAAGATGAAAGCAGGCTTCAGCATGACCCGTATGGGCCTGATAAAAATAAAGGGAAAAGATTTGTCATTAAAATATCAATTTAATAATTGGGATACTTTTTTCCAACTACTCAACCTAAAATTATAAAGTGGAGAAAGGGATATTGACCAACGGAGAGTTTTTGAAGATGGCGAAGGTGGCGTATAGGAAGATGAAGAGATGAAAAGAAAACCAAATGGAGTTAGATAGGGCGGAGGTAGAAAATGGTTGAGGAAAAAGAGAAAGAAATAATAGGCTATTTTACAGATGATAGGAACATTTATTGTACGGATTGCATTTTGAAAGATCAAGAAATGATGAAAAAGAAGATTGAAAAGGCGATTACTGCGGACGATACTGATGAAGGAGAGCTCTTTTGTGACGAATGTAATAAGGAAATCAAGTGAGAAAACAGAGGGGCCAAAGGGGTCAGCCCTTGACACGGGACAAACGCAGAAATAAAGTGGCGTCATCCATAAAAAAGTTGGCCCACATTAATTAAGCAGATCAATCCAGGCGAGGAGCATGGGAGAGGTTGTTCACACGTCGCGAATCAAGATCGTACGGGGAAAAGGGTCCGACCAGAAGAGCCGTGATCGAGGGATTTCCATACAACAAACGTATTGTTCTTTCTGCTGAAATAGAATACAAGGGGGTCATTGTCAATCCTTTCCGCATCCTCAAGGTCTCTGTACTCCGCAAACTTCCTTCCTGAAAGCGATGTTGGGGGATTTTGTTTTACTGGTGCAGATTTCAATCCGAAATCGATAGGGCGATTGGTGGATTTAGTATCCTAAATCAGTCGAATTACTTGATTGACAAAAGTCACACCATTTGATAAACAATTTATGATAAGGGCTCATCCGACAAAAACTAAGACTTGTTGAGAAGGAGGAGAAAAAGGCTAAGATAAACATTTCCTAACATGGGTTATGGGTGGCCCTGTTGCCATTCTTGCCCGAATCATCTGGAAATTCACCCTTTTGACTATCCTCTTATTTCTTTCAAAAAAAGAACTCCAAATCAATAAGGAAAAGATGTTCTTGTTGGCAAAGTTTATTAAATTGGATAGGAGTTGAAAATGAAAGAACCTTTCAATTTAAGCATTGAGGGATGGGTCATTAAAGAGTTCAGGAAGAATGTTGAACGGGTTGGCTTAAGTGCTTCGGGAGTGATCGAAGTCTTCATGCGAGGGATGCTTTCAGATGAGCCGCTCGATAGGATGAAACGATTTGTAGACCTTGCCACCCTAATGCGAAAAGAGATCACCCGTTAGTCATGGGACTCATTCCAATATGGAATGAGATTTTTTTAATCAGTAATGCGCATTTTATGCGTCTATTTTTAACATAAAGTGCGCAGGGACGAAAATCAAATGGGGGAATCCCATAACCGATATGATTGGTAAGTAAAATCAGATTTTTGAAGAAAAATGAACAATGAGCGAGAACTGAAAGAGGCACGGTGATGGAAATTGACAAAGGAAAAAACAGAATCGCACTGGAACGGATTTCATTTCATCTCGACGAAGTCATGCGGTTTTGTGACAAACTCGATCTCTCTGGACTCGGCCCATTAGAGCAAAGGGAATGGGATGACAGAATGAAGGCCTGTAAAGATGCCATCACGTTTACCAAAGAATCAGTTCGAAAGCTGACCCAGATCCTTGAGTAATTTTTCTTTTTCGGTCATTCTGAGCTGTTTTCAGCTCTATCACGCGTGTGACGCAGCCGAGTTGGGAGAATT
The DNA here is from genome assembly GCA_035685925.1 of Syntrophales bacterium. Classification (GTDB taxonomy): domain Bacteria; phylum Desulfobacterota; class Syntrophia; order Syntrophales; family UBA2185; genus Fen-1135. The sequence continues at coordinate 2,577 of DASRZZ010000057.1, forward strand.
GGAAGGTCGTTACATAGGTGGTGAATACAAAGTTGTAAATGGAATAGAGTGTTCTGAATGGAGCTATTCTTATGAAGGAGATTATGACATCCCCTGAGGCGGCAGAATACTTAAACCTCAATGTCAGGACCATCTATCGTCTGGCGAAAAAAGGAAAGCTCCCAGGGCATAAGGTTGGGAGAAGTTGGAGATTCAAAAAAGATATTTTGGATAAATGGCTTTCAATGATAGAAACCCCATCATTTAAGGATCAATAAAGATCCATCATGAACAATAAATGGTTTCTTTGAAAGCTTTGGGGCCAGGTCTTGCAATCGCACATTTCATAAAACAAGAGAGGTGTCATCCATTGAAAGGCAGATGGGGAGCCCCTGAACCATACTAGGTACAGGGCAAGCACGGGGACGCGGAGGTAGGGCGATGGGGAGACCCAAGAGCAAATAAGGAGACACGGAGATAGGGAGATAGGGTGAAGAGGAAATGAAGAGAGAGCGAGACGCGAGGACACGGAGAATAACGGAGCATTTCAAATTGCAGATTGCAAATCGCAAATTGAAAACACCTAAAGAAAAGAATACCTTCCGTACGGAACAGGGATTGCCTCCCGAACGATGTGAGGTTCAGGGCGTGGTGCATGGCGGATTGCGCCTGCCGGTAGGCAGAGATTGCGGAATTCAAAGCTATTAACAGCAGCGAGCATAGCGCCAAAGGCACGGAATCGCTGAAGGCAAAAATAATACACCTTTGAGACCCGTGAAAATTCCTGTTGATTATTTGACAGAGATTTTATAAACTGACCCCAGAAAGAAGCTCTCCGGTCAGGTCCTGATTCAATCAAGCAACTTTTAGCTTTTTGGAGAAATATGCAAACTGATACTGCTGCTTCACGGTATCCCGTGCTTGCTCGCTATCAGAGTAAAATTGTAACGGCCGAGGAAGCGGTATCCATTATCAAACCCGGGGATCAGGTCTTTATCGGCACGGCCTGTGCCACACCGCTTGCGCTCGTTCGTGCACTGGAACAGATCGATCCGCCGCTGCCCGATGTCCAGCTTTGCCACTATCTTACTGACGGTGCCGTGGCCCACGAAAACGGCGTGCCGAAGACCCACTATGGTCACCGATCCTTTTTTATCGGTACCGATGTGAGGGCGGCAGCGGCCGTTGGCATAGCGGATTATATCCCCATTTCGCTCGCCCAGGTTCCACATCTCATCGAGAACGGTCGCATCCCGATTGACGTGGCGCTGATTCAGGTTTCCCTGCCGGACGAATATGGTTATGTCAGCCTTGGCGTCTCGATCGATATCACTCTGTCCGCAGCGCGGAATGCGAAGACGGTGATTGCAGAAATTAATCCCCATATGCCGCGCACACTGGGCGACACGTTCCTCCACCTAGATAAAATCGACCATCTGGTCGTCGTTGAAACCCCTGTGATTGAATACCAGCACCCGCTCGCAGACGCGGTGGGCGAAAAGATTGCTCGGTATATTGCGAGCATTATCGATGACGGCTCCACCCTGCATGTTGGCATCGGCCGCGTTCCCAACGCGGCCCTCAAGTACCTTTTGGACAGACAGGACATGGGGATCCATACCGATGTCATCACGAACTCGGTCATCCCGCTGATTGAGCGCGGGATCATCACCGGTGCCCAGAAGTCCACCCATCGGGGGCAGATCGTTGCCAGTTACTGTCTTGGAACCCGCCGGCTGTATGACTTGATCGACCGAAACCCGATGTTTTCCTTCCATCCCATCGAGTATGTCAGTGATATTCACCTGATCTCTCAACAAAAACGAATGGTCTCCGTCACCCAGGCTTTTGCAGCAGATCTGACCGGTCAGATCTGCGCCGATCAGTTTCAAGGGGAATTTTACAGCGGCGTCTCCACCCAGCCCGAATTCATCCGGGGCACGGCCTTTGCCCCGGGGGGCAAGCCCATCATCTGCCTTCCCTCTACTACGGACGATGGAAAAACTTCGCGCATCCGGCCTCTGCTACTGGCTGGGGAGGGAGTCACGGTGGCGCGCTCGGATGTTCATTACGTGATCACCGAGTACGGCATTGCCTATCTTTTGGGCAAATCCATCCGCGAGCGTACGCTCTCGTTGATTGAAATCGCTCACCCGGATTTCCGGCCCTGGCTTCTCGAAGAAGCCAAACGTTTAAACTACCTTCGGCCCGACCAGACGCTGAAGAGTTCGGTCGGCTACCCGGTGGGTGAAGAACGCGCGGTCAGGTTGAAGAACGGAAGCACGGTGCTCATCCGTCCGGCACGGGCCAGCGATGTGGCGGGGGTGCAAGACATCTTCTACCACCTGAGCCAGGAAGACATTTACACACGGTTCTTCAGGGGTCTGCGAGCCCTTTCTGCATCCGAGGCGCAACGCCTGTGCAATGTCAACTATGATACGGAGGTGGCGTTCCTCGCCGTGACGGGAACGCGGGAAAACGAAAAGATCATCGGCAGTTCGTGTTATTCCACCAACCTCACGACGAACATGGCGGAGGTGGCCTATATGATTAGGCCCGAGTGGCAGAGCCTGGGCGTGGGAAAGGCATTGCAGGAACGGATGATCGAGTATGCTAAGGCATGCGGTCTGCGAGGTTTTACTGCTGTCGTCCTGTCGGACAACCCGAAGATGGTCAATCTCGCCAAACGAGCCTGTAACAATGTTTCCTTCAAACGCGAGGGCATCACCTATGAGGTAACGATGCTTTTTGATTAGGATGCGGTGACGCGGTGAAACGGGAAGACGGAGATAAGGGGAATAACGAATTTCAAATTTCAACAGGTTTCAAATTGAAAATTAGAATTCCAGAGTCATTGGATCATCTAAGGGCATAACTCCGTAAGTCATTGAGTAATCAGGTCAATCGATAACCAGGGTCTGGTAGAACTCCGAAGACAAATAAGATAACCCATAGAGCATAGCGAAATGTCAAGCTCAGTACAAAGATCTGTATTCTGATGGTGCCCTTCTGAATCAAGCTTGGAAAACCGACAATCCTCATTCTTAACTCTTCTTTCCTGAAAGTGTGATTTTACATTTTTGTTCCGCAATACAACATTTCAAACGGAAATCAGCGATACAGGTAAATTACCGATGCAAATTCTCCCCTTTAGAGCCATCCATATTAACAGGACTTTCGCCGTTGCAACTAATAATCAGAGCCGTCTTGAAGATTAGGCATGGAATATGATATCTGTTTGATAGGATATTTAACATGAGTTTCAAACACAATCGCCACTACGGAGAGGCCAAACGGAAGAAATAGAATTGAATTAAAGATTACGTGAAATGTTGAAGGAAATGTTGTTGGTTCTAGAAAGTGTGAGACAAGGGTTGTTGGCAGGAGACCAAAGGCCCCTGATGGTAGGTGGGTTTGGATAGGATGGTATATCCAACTTAGGATCATTGGAAAACAAGATCTTGAAGCTGAGAGAGATTGTTGAAACAGTCAAGGGAACGGTATTAACCAAACAGGGGGATTTGGACTTAGAAATTTCCTACTGCGGAGCGTCGGACCTGTTGAGTGACGTTTTAT
>DASRZZ010000058.1:0-5726 GCA_035685925.1 Syntrophales bacterium
ATACGAAAACCTGCTCATCTACGGGATGCTGCACCGTGTGAGTGACAAAGAAAGGAAAATCCATGAATATCTGGAGATGGTCGACTTGTCCGACAGAACAGATTCACTCGTATCGGGGTTCTCCGGAGGTATGCAGAGGAGACTCCTCCTGGCAAGGGCCCTCCTCCCGGAACCAGCCGTTCTCTTCCTTGACGAACCATCCATCGGTCTAGACCCGCAGATCAGGAGGCAGCTCTGGGATATCATCAGAAAAACCAGGATAGAAGGCAGGACCGTCGTCATTACCACACACTACATCGAGGAGGCGGAGGCGTTGTGCGATAGGGTGGGCATCCTTGCAAAGGGAGAGCTCATAGCCCTCGATACGCCTCATCACCTCAAAAACAGTGTGGGCGACTACATTGTCGAATACATTGATGCGGAGGGAAAGCTCATACAGCACATATGCAAAACTCGGGGCGAAGCGCACGACATCGCAAAGCACCAGCCGAATAGCGTGACCGTGAGAAAGTCGAACCTCGAGGATGTGTTCATAAAACTTACGGGAGAGCGTATAGAATGATTGCACCCGCGTGGTATCCGATTTTTTTAAAGGAAATGCTTCATTTCAAAAGAAGGCTTCTCAAACTCGGTTATATCTTTTCAGCCATGGTCGTGCCGATAATCTATCTCGTCGCCTTTGGATTCGGCCTCGGCAGGAGCATCCGCATCGAAGGCGGCGATTATCTCGCGTTTCTCCTCCCGGGACTTGTGGCCATGAGTTCCATGAATAACTCCTACACCTGGGTTTCAACCTCCTTGAATCTCAACAGGCTCTATTTCAAGACATTCCAGATCTATATCCAGGCTCCCATCAATCCTTCTTCGATAATGATCGGGGAGGTGCTGGCGGGCATGGCAAAGGGGATTTTTGCGTCATCTTTAATCATCATCGTCGGTTTTATATCTTCACCGGATTTTTCACTCACCTCATGGTTTGTGGTCGCCCTGCTTTTGAACTGTTTTCTCTTTGCCGATCTGGGTGTAATCGTCGGGATGGTCACGAAATCTCATGAAGACACAGCCACATATTCCAACTTCTTTGTCATACCAATGGCGTTTTTCAGCGGAACATTTTTCCCCGTGGATAAATTGCCTATTTACTTTAAGGCGGTTATCTATGTGCTGCCACTCACCCATGCGAGCATCCTGATAAGAAAGACAAACCTGGATATTGACGGGTTCATTTCACTCTGTGTGATGATTGTCTATGCGACAGCTTTCTTCCTTTACGGCTCCAAGCTGATTAAGGAATACAGTGAGTAATCATGACACAGTTGGCAATCGTTTTATGTATGGAAAGAAAAGAGGGGTCATCTAACAAATGAAATTGAACCGAGGGCTATCCTCCACTTGCCTGCCCGCCACCTATAGGCACCCTCAAAAAACAAATAGCGGGTGAAGAAAAAACTCCAACCCCCGCAAAGGTAGTGATTAATGGGCGCTGTCCCTATTTTAAATACGGCAACTAGAGTATTTCCTTTTCTCCCGAAGCGAACTTGCTTCCGAGGTAGGCATTTACAAGTTCTTCGTTGTTCTTCACCTGTTCCATACCTCGCCGGATCATTGTCCCGGTCTGGGAGCTGACGGGAGGGGCGGGGGCTTCAATGAGGGCTTCAAGGATGTCCTCCAGGTTTTCCTGCTCGGTTACGTTGCGCGATAAAAATTCAATGCCTCCTTCGCATGGTGGCGGTGGTGCGGTGAGATTGATTGCTGCAGACAGAAAGAGGGGATCGCTCTGGTTGCCATCATCATCCCTTGCGGTGACCGCGATGTGGTAGATCCCCCGTTTCCTGGGAAATTCAGGCCATTCGTCGGGAATGACTATCTCGGTTGTATCTCGAGGGATGGTTTTTGAAATCACCTCCGGCGTGTCTCCCCATGAAAACGTTTCCGGATTGATTGGGTGGGCCTCAGTGCCGACATAGACAACATAGCTGGTGGCTCCGGTCACGGGCTCCCACCATATACGCCTTTTCTGAATGAACGGCATAGTCTGGCCCTCCCCGGGGAATTATTCGGTCAGATCCTGATTACGCTGTCGAAAGACCCGAAACTATTGCTCTCGACATTTTGATTCCTGTGATCAATGTTCCATTCCCCGTCGACGAGGAATTTGTATCGGTAGGTGCCCGGCGGCAATTCCATCCGCTTCTCCCAGAACCCGTTTTCGCCGCGCAGCAACCTGCTTCTTTCGTCTGCGGCCCAATCATTGAATTCACCAACAAGATAGATTTCACTTGCTGCCGGCGCTTCAATAACGAAGGTCACCTCCCGTAGGTCCGTTTCGGACGCTGCTTCATTCTGCTTCCACACCGGCACATGCTGGCCGAACCGCATTATCTCGTCTGCGAGCATCACGTAATCTCTCGCGCCGCTCGAGGTCTGGTCGAAACTGATGACTGATGTGCCTTCAGAGACCGCCCGCTTAAGGGCCACGTTATGCCGTATGATGGTTTGAAGCAGTCCGTCACTGAAAAATGACTCAATTTCATCAAGTATTGATTGCGAATACTTGGTGCGTTTATCAAAAAGGGTGGCGAGTGCACTGACCTGAGGGGCGTGACCCGTTTTCTTTTCCATCAGGTCGATCATTCCCAGAAGTTTGCCGACACCGACAAGGGTAAAGGGGCTCATATCGATAGGGACGATGACCCAATTGGCCGCTCTCAAGGCATTAAAGGTGAGAAAGCCCAGACTCGGGGGGCAATCGATCAGGGTGTAATCGTATGAATGGCAGGCGGACAAGGCTTTACGGAGCACTGACACTGCATCTTCTCTGTCGTTAAGTTCCTGCTCAAGGGCTGAGAGTTGTGCGTTCGACGGCAGGATATCGAAACCTGGAGACACATGCACAATACAGCTTTCAAAAGGACGTTTCTTATCCGGTTTTTCTGTCAGCACGTTATACGCAGAGCTGTCGGCTGACTGGTCGTCTTTTCGCAGGGCAAAGGAAGCGTGGGCCTGGGGGTCCAGGTCGATTACAAGCACCCGCTTTCCTTTCTCGGCGAGGGCTGCGCCAAGGTTTATCGCCGTGGTTGTTTTGCCGCACCCTCCTTTTTGATTTGCTACGGCAATCGTCTTCATGTCAGCTCCTCCTTGATATTTGATAAGGCATTGCTTTTCACGGTGTGAGTAAAAGGAGAAGAAATTTTTGATTTAAGAGGATTGTTGACGCAAAATACGGAAGGCAGCGCGGTTAAGCGTGGAAGGTATGTGTCGGATTGGCTAATCTTCATAAGATGCAATCCCAATTTTATTTATTTTCTTTATATCATAATCACCGGAAAAACAACATAATTTATTTCCATTTGAAATCAAGCATTCTCTTCCATGGCAATCTTTTGTTGACTGCGGGAAGGAAGAAATAAAAAAAGGGGTGCAACATCTCAGAGCCGAGTATTCACTTTCAGATAATCCAAATAGGAATTTTTGTGTCTAGTGATCAGCGTAGAACATGTCCGGAGATCACCATCAGCTGGGCTTCCGATGTGCCTTCATAGATTTCAGTGATCTTGGCATCGCGCATGAGTCTCTCTACCTTTGTGCCTTTGATATAGCCATAACCGCCGTGTATCTGGACCGCTTTGACAGTATGCTTCATGGCAGCTTCTGTAGCGAAAAGCTTTGCCATGGATGCCTCCTTGCCAAAGGGATGATTCTGGTCCTTCAACCAAGCTGCATTATAGGTGAGCAGACGGGCTGCGTAAAGATCAGTTGCCATATCTGCTATCATCCAGGCAATGGCCTGTTGACGAGCGATGGGCTTTCCGAACTGGACCCTCTCCTTGGAGTACTTGATTGATTCATCCAGGGCTGCTTGGAGGATACCGACGGCTTGGGCGGCAATCCCAATTCGACCATGTTCAAAACCGTTCATGGCCATAGCAAGGCCTGCTCCCTTCTGTCCGAGCAGATTTTCCTTGGGCACGCGGCATTCATTGAAAACCACTTCCGACGTCTGCGATGATCGGAGTCCCATCTTATCGAAATGTTCTCCCGGCTTCAACCCGGCGGTTCCTCTGGGGATGATGAATGCACTCATACCCTTTCTCCCTGCAGATTTATCCGTCCAGCAAAAGGCAATGTATGTATCTGCCAGAGGTCCGTTGGAAACGAAAGTCTTTGTTCCGTTGATGACATAGTCGTTCCCATCTTGAACAGCCGTGGTAGTAACTGCCATGACATCTGTGCCTGCTCCTGGCTCAGTCAATGCAAAGGCTCCGATGTGTTGTCCCTTAGCCAAGGGAATTAAGTATTTTTCCTTCTGGTCTTCATTTCCGAAAAGGTTTAGTATCGTGCCTATAATGCCAGCGTGAAATGACAGGGTAAATCCCGTGGATGAACATGACCGGGAAATCTCTTCCACGGCAATGACGTGTGTTAAAAAATCAGAACCCGCACCACCATATTTTTCAGGGATGGGTATGCCCATCCAGCCTCCTTCAGCAAGTTTCTGAAATAACTCAACTGGATGGCGACTGTTCTCATCTATTTCGACAGCTATGGGATCTACATACTCCGCAGCAAATTCTTGCATGTTCTTACGGATGAGTTCCTGTTCATCGGTCAATTTAAATTCCATAATCCGCTCCTCATCTTAATTTTTCAGGATTAACTTCCATCTTTACAATAAACTCTATTTATATCACTTCCTGATTAGTGCCATCTTCGAATATCAGCACGATCATAAAAGGAACAGACTTTTGAGGTGAATCCGATACGAAATCTGACTTGCTGCATTTGTTTGTAACACATTTCGAGTCAAAGTTCTGCGGTTTTTTGATAAATCCGGGCTGAAATATTGTATGGATAGACTGAATAGAAAAACACGATTACAAGAAGGACTGGACGGAATCTTAGAACGAATACTTTTTCTGTTCGTTTGGCAACAAGGAATAATGGATTCACAAAAGAGAGAGACCGGAATTTATCCGGTCTCTCTTCCCGGCTTACTTTAAGCCAGTACGGATTTGGCGGCAAGGCGCCCGAAAATAAGTGCCTTTCCGAATGCTGTTCCCGTCATGTAGGCTGCGCCGTGGACACCGCCCAGGATTTCTCCCGCACCATAAAGACCTGGGACAACCTCTCCGTAGATATTCAGGACCTGGGCCTTTTCATTCACCCTGATACCGCCATAAGTTCCCAGAATGTAGGCTGTGGAGGCCAGGGCATAAAAAGGAGGTTTTTCAATCTTCACCGGTTTTCCGTAGCCACCAACCAGGGTTTTTCTTCCAAACGCATCGATCCCCTTATCGACGCCGTCATTGTAATCACGTACAGCATCTTCAAGAGCCTTCGGCTGCATGCCTATGGCTGCTGCCAGCTCCCCGATCGTGGCCGCCTGTTTGATGCGGCCCTCCTTTTCCAGCGTACCCGTCTTGGCAAGTTGGTCTTTGTTAGCCTCCTCCCGGATCGGAGCATCGTAGATTTGATAACCTACTTGATCGGGCTGCATCAGGGCCGCGTCTCCAACGAGTTTATAGGAAATCGATTCATTGACGAAACGCTTGCCTTCCTTGTTGACGATGATGGCGCCTTTATAGAAGACGAGAGCGAAGTGGGCCATGGATGTAGCTTCCGTATCGAAGCCAAAAGTCGCCTTGATGTAGGGCATATCCTGGAGATCGGCTCCCGATGCCCATGCCATCTTGAGACCGTCTCCCTGGCATCCCAGTCCGACCATG
>DASRZZ010000059.1:0-4582 GCA_035685925.1 Syntrophales bacterium
AAGGATTGCTATAAGGACGAGCGCTTTCCATTTTTTGGACAGGAAGTATCTTAAGGCCTTCTTTGAATCACCTGTCAGTTTCATCGGGAGCCTTCGCTGCTAAACTCAAAGGGAACACCGTATTCACGGGCCAGCGCCGACAGTTGATTGGCGAGGCTCTCCGGGACCGGGATTCCGGTCCGGGAGCGTTCCCGGGAGAATGCCTTCTCCGGATCTCCGGGAACCTGCACTGGCACAGCCGCGTCCCGCGGCGGTTCTCTCCTAAGGGCATCCATCATCTCCTTAAGTCGCTTTTTGAAGACCATGGGATCTTCAAAGCAATCGATGCGGAGCGCCATGAAGAAATGTCCTAACAGCCGCTTATCGCTCATCGGGGTCCCGAACATCCTACTCACGTGGGGACCATAAGGGGCGCCGGTCAGGAGTCCGCAGAGTATGTCTACCATCATGCTTAGCCCGAAACCTTTGTAGCCGCCGATAGGAAGCAGACTTTCGACATTTCCCGGGTCTTCCGTATCCATCCCCGCCGAATCGACACCCCAGCCGAGAGGCACTCGCAGTCCCTGTTCTCTGTGCTGCTGCACCTTATTGAAAGTGGCCACCGTTGTGGCCATATCGAGGCAAAAAGGCTCTTCACCATAGCACGGAGCCGCTAGGCAGATGGGATTATTTCCGAGAAAGGGCCGCGTGCCGCCATAGGAAAGAACGTGCGCCGTGGCGTGTGTGAAGCTGATTCCAATCATGTCTTCCCTTGCCGCCATGAGCGCATAATAGGCCGCTGCCCCGAAGTGGCTCGAGTTGAAGACAGCGACAGCGCCGGTTCCTGACTCTTTTGCAAGAGCGATTGCCTTCAGCATTCCTGTTGCCCCTGCCGCGTGACCCGGGGAATGGTCAGCGTCCAGTTTTGCCGTCGAAACGGAGGTCACGGTAAACCTGTACTGCGGGTTCTTGTTCAAACGTCCTTCCACCAAACCTTGGAGGTAGTGTGGAAAGAGCCGTATGCCGTGGGAATCAATCCCGCGGAGTGATGCCTGCACGATGCCTTCTGAAACATACTGCGCGACATCCTCCCGAACCCCGGCCTTTCGAAGCACGGTGGAAAAAAAATAGGTTATCCGTTGGAGTGGAATATAGACGTCGCTCATTTGCTTCTCACCATTTCTAAAAACCATTGCGTCATCAATTTTTCCGCAAACGACAGGCCCGCCGCGTCCCTCACCTCAACAGGACTGTAGGGATTTGTGATCTCCAGAATCCCTACCCTTTCACCAAAAAGGCGCCCTTCCCTCAGAAACTGAGGATGGGTTGCACAACCCAGCCCCTTGATGCCCACATAGACGGGGTCTTTGAATTTCCGAGGGATAAAACCGGCATCCACCCGCTTAATATTCTCGTTTTCCCGGACCCAGCATGACCCGAACTCTGCCCTCACGGCGACGACGCTGTCCAAACCTTCGCGCACGAGCCGCAGGATAAGTTGGTCGATCAATCCTTCCGGGCGGAAGGGAAAAGTTATTTCCATGGGAACAACTACGTCAGCTATGATGCCCTCCTCTTCCAGCTTACTGATCGAGTACTGGTAGACATGCTCCAGATCCACGTGTTCGCCGGACAGATAAGGATCCCTTAAGAAAGGAACAAGTGCTCCGCAGTCTCTCGCGATCTTTGCGTAGTCCTCGGAGTCTGTAGTGACAACAACCTGCTTGATGAATTTCGATTCTTTCGCAGAGTTTACCGTATACTCAAGGAGCGGCTTTTCTTTCAAATAGAGTATGTCGCCCCGCACCGGGATGAGAGCGATGATATTCATGCTGCTCAGATCCAGATGGGGCAACTGACCGCCATTGGCGGTGTCGAGATCAAGATTTTCGAGGATCCTTACCACATTAGTGCAGCGTTCCCTGTCCTGGTTCTGATGGATACCGTGATAGTGGAACACGCTCGCCTCGGGCTCATAAATAATCCGGAAGCCTCTCTTGAGGACTTCCTTGGCCCACAGACGGTCCTCGATGTTCGTTGTCTTTTCATCGAACGGAATCTTTTCCCAGACCGCCCTGTGTATCATGCTGTTGGCGTTGTGGAAGAAACTGTCCTTCACCTGGACTTTCCGGTCCAATCCGAAGACGGTAAGCATGTCCCGCTTGTCCGCGTCAGGGGTAAAAGCCATGGGCTCCTGTCTGCCGTACACACCCGCGACCTTATCGTCCTCTTCAAAATTTTTGAGCAGGCTTGAAAGCCATCCGTCACTGACAGGTATGCAATGTGCTGAGAGACAGACAATGAAACGCCCCTTTGATTCCCGGATACCGAGATTCAGGGCCTTGCCGGGGAGAAATTCATCTATTGAGATAATCCGCACGGGATATTTCTGCGCCTTCATCACGGTCTGATCGGTGCTCTTGTTGTCAACGAGGATGACTTCAAAATCCTTGTAATCCTGCCTGAACACGGCTTCGAGACATGCACCGATCCACTTTTCCTCGTTGTGGGAGCGGATGATAATGGAAATATGTCTATTGCCCATAAGTAAAAGTCACCTTGCTTCCTTTCATGTCGCTCCCGTATCAGCCTTGTCTTCTAAAAATATAAGATTGATACTTTCGCTTGCTGAGAAAATAATGTGTCGGGTATTTTGTCTGCAAGAGATATCTGCTCAGTAAGGCGTTAAAGTACACTTCTTCCGTCACCGTCAACTTCGAGCCGCCCATTCCGGGCTTCCATTCACCCCAGGATTTCCCCCAGGGCACGGCGTTGATATAAATCCACTCCGGATTCATTGACTTCACGTAAGACAGATAATTCTCCACGACATCAGGTTCCATTTCCTGGAAGGAGGCCGAGTTCCAGAATATGTCTATCTTCGTTTCCGCCCAGTCGGGAATCTTCCAGGTCGGAAGGATGACAATTTTCCCCTCAATATCTTGGAGATTGCCTGGACTTAGTTTTATGCCGTCATCATATTCGATAACCCTCTCCCCAAATACTTTTTTAAGATATTGGTTAGCGACATAGAGTTGAGGAGGTATTTCAAATAAGAGGACCGTCATCTTCGGATTGATTCCGGCTATCACCTCTATCTGCCTTCCCAATCCGGCCCCGATTTCGCAGTAGATGGACCTTCCTCCAAAATTGATATGTCTGGCGGAATCTATGTACATTTTGCAAGACGGCAGGTGATTGACGGAAAAATATTCATCGGTGATATTGACACAACCCTCAGGGTTTCCATAGAGAGACATCCCGGGAACCCTGATCCCAGGATTGATATTTTCGAAGTCACATTAAACCAGCCAATGGAAATATTCTGTCTCTTCCAAGCCCGATCTGAACAAGCATTTTAACAATTTTCTGATGGGTTTGTTTATGAGACGCTGTCCGCGAAGAGGAAATCGCCACTGAATCTGGCTCAGGAAGAGCAGATCAACGGCGCCAAAACTGGATAGGATGCTGTCTTGCCTTCGACGAAAGTCTTTCAGCCCTTTATTGTATAACTCCGGCAGAAAACTCTTCTCATAGCTTTTCCAGTAATTCGTCGGTTGGAAGCACAAGGGCGCACGAGAGATGGCCTCACACATCCTTCGCAGGAGTTCCGGATTATCATCGACTTGATTATGGATACCGTCCTTTTTATTCATCAGACCACGCGCGAGCTGACGATCTTGGTTTCATATTCCGTACAGTAATGGCATATTCCGGGGAATTTCCCCTTCGCATGCATCACCCTTATCTTCTGGAATGAATCTCCGTTGTATATTTCACTGATCGACTGCTTCTTCGCGTCCCCCAGTTTGACAGTGGCGTCATAATCAATGAAGCACGGTACGACTGTCCCATCCCAGTGGATCACTATATTTCCACGCCATAGTTCGAAGCAGGATTTTGTTCTCTCTTTTTTTTCATAGGTGTTCTGACGCTGCATCCTCACCGTATCGGCTACAGATGTCCACCTTTTCTCAAAGTCCTTTGCACCATCTTCCGTGTCCTTGCCGATAACCATTGATACATCGATGGCTGTCCTGGCATTCATTTGTTTTCGTAGAGCTAAAAAGTTCAAAATGTTTTGCTCCACTTTCTTGTACGGGTAATTCCTGATTTTTTCATAAGTGCCCTCTACCCCATCCAATGAGAATACGACTCTGTCAGGACCTGCCTCCAGAATCATCTTGCCCATCTTTTCATCCAGCAGCGTTCCATTGGAGTAGAAAACGACTTCAATCCCTTTATTCTTGGCGTATCGAATCATGTCGATAATCCTGGGGTGAAGCAGTGGTTCTCCCCAGAGAAATAAATTGATGAACTGCACGTGACTGTTTTCATCAATAATTTTTTTGTAAAGGTCAAAATCCATGTAACCCATGTCCCGCTCCATATCCTGTCTTGCCGGGCAGAATGTGCATCGAAGTGTACAATGATTGGTCGGTTCAACAACGATACTGATTACCTGAAAGGATTTCTTCCAGCCAAGCCGCCAGGCAAAATAGCTCAAGGACATGCCCAAGTATGCTTCGAGGGAGTGATACTTGATGTAGATGAGATCAGCCAGGTCCGGCTTCCTCAATATGAATCTTGCGACGAGGGAAGA
>DASRZZ010000060.1:0-10848 GCA_035685925.1 Syntrophales bacterium
CTTAATCGGAGGCCTGGCAGGTGCGAAGATGACAACGAATCTTTCAAACACAACACTGGAAAAGATCTTCGGCGCGGCCCTCCTTCTAATTTCCTTGAAGATGATATTTGGCAAATGACAGCCGTATCCGCGCTTGATCTGAGATCACATCCACCTTCAAATAATAGGTAGCTTATACCTACCATTATTCTTCTATTTTATCCTCATTGCCTTCCGTCCTTCAGGAAAGTAGTCTAGATCAAAATCGTACCGAATCGCAGGGGTCGTGGGAATTACGCGCTGGGAAGGGAATACTGCCGTAACGTCTCATGAACTTGGATGTATTTTTCCGCAGGCGATTGGCGGCAGCTGGGGCTGATGGGGAAACTACAAATCATATCAAGAAGCAGCCGTCCCTTCTTCGACAGAAAAGAGGCAGGCGTGCTTCTTGGCAACGAACTGAAAAAACTCGGCATTGAGAAAGAAAAACCGGTCGTGGTTGCGATTTTGCGAGGAGGGATAATCGTTGCCCGCGAAGTGGCCCATATCCTGGATGGTGATTTGGATATCGTACTTTCACGGAAGCTAGGCTCTCCTTTCAATCCGGAATTGGCGATTGGCGCAATCAGCGAAAACGGAGAATTATTCATAAACGAGAGGATAGCATCCCAGATCGGTATTCGGGCTCAGTACATCGAAGAGGAAAAAAAGAGGCAGCAGAAAGTGATCGCAGAGCGCGTGTCGTATTTTCGAAACGACTTTCCCAGAATAGATCTGGGAAGGAGATACGTAATCGTCGTGGATGACGGCATAGCCACTGGTGCTACCATGGAAGCAACAGTATGGTCCCTCAGGGAGGAAAAGCCCCAAACGCTAATGGTTGCCCTGCCGGTGGGTCCTGAAGACAGTCTGAGGAGATTGGCAAACGACGCTGACTATGTGCTCTGCCTACGGGCACCGGAATTCTTTTCCGCTGTCGGCCAATTCTACAATAGATTTGATCAGACTGAAGATGAAGAAGTGCGCCAGATCTTGTTGGAAGAGAGAAAGTGAAGAGGGAAACGAAAACGGAATTATTGAAGAAGGCGGTTCTCCTCGCGGTGAGAACGAAACACGCCTTCATAGCATCTGTAAACGGGGACGGCGTACCGCACATAGCGGCAGCGAAGGCGCTTTCCCTTGACTCAAAGAATAACGCTGTTCTCACTGAATGGTTCTGTCCGAAAACCATGGAAAATCTGATGGGGGAAAATAACTATCTGGCAATCGCCGTCTGGGATGCCGTAAAGGACACAGGCTATCAATTAATAGGCAGGGCGAAAAAAGAAGAGGACATGGCGTATTTGGACGGTTATGCGTCTGCTTTTGGAAAGAAAGATGATGTTCCTCAAATCCGGAGAAAAGTGACAGTACAAATTGAGAAAATTATTGATTTCAAATTAACGCCTCACACGGATATTGAAAGGAGTTGACGAAAAAATGAAGGATTGGAAGGAAAAATTATTTTGTGCGGCGGAATGCTCCAGGTGCCATAGGCCGCTCAAGCAGAAGGATGAAAGAATTCTTTCAAGCTACGATCATGAAGCCATATGTATGACATGCAAAAAGAGTGAGGAAAAACGGCCTGATTACGAAGAAGTCTCGAAGCGGATGATAGGGCAGTGTCTGTCGGAGGCGGAATTAAAACAGAGTGATCCGGAGTCATTCTGCTACAATCATTTTTACGCTTATAGGTGCTGATCTCAAGATATTTATTGTTAATCGCGGGCACAGGACTTCAGAGGCTTCCATTTCTTGACATGGCCGGCATGCCCCAGGCATGTGGGCGGCAAGTGCAGGGCGGTCATAGAAAGTGCACGCGGATAGATCAATCCTCTAGCGCCAACTCGTGTTGTTCTTCTCTCCTGCGGCGGAGGGTGTTGCCTCTTCACCCTCCGCCAGACACATTTCCCGGAGATGCTTTTCTGATCAGAAGTCTTTAGTCGACTGGCCTATCTGGGAATTACAAAGTGCGGCGCTCTCTTTGCGGAGGACCAGCCATGAGATTTGTACTGATATTCTTTATTGTCGCTCTTTTCTGTCAGATCGTAATTCATTTCCCCGTAGAGTCAAAGAGAATATACGGTTCTGTGGTATGGCAGTCGGAGCTGGAAAAGAAGGAATTTCATAGATTGCTCAGGAAGCATGGGCAGCACAAACAAATTTCCGTGATCTTCTATGACGGGTCAATACAATATTTCATCAACGAAAAAGGCGAGAAGTGCCTTTTTAAATAAATCGGAAATGGCAGGATGAAGGCGAGACAATCTAATGTGGATTCAGTTACGACCCGCATAGAAAGGCGATGAGGATCATGACCGTGGCCAAGATGCGTGAAAAGGAAGTTCTCATCCCGGCAGACAATATGAGTCTGGCAGGGATTTTCAGCCTTCCCTCGAAGCCTGCCGGTGTTGTTGCCTTCGCCCATGGAAGCGGGAGCGGCCGTCTCAGCCCGCGCAATGCATTCGTTGCACGGGTTTTGCAGGAGGCAGGTTTGGCGACGCTTCTTTTTGATCTTCTCGATGTCTCTGAAGAACTTGATCGAAGAAAAGTATTTGATATCAATCTTCTTGCCGATAGGCTCCTTGCCGGCACCCTGTGGTTGCAGGAAAACACTGAATCGCGCGGGTTAAAGATGGGCTACTTCGGCGCAAGCACTGGCGCGGCAGCCGCTCTCGATGCCGCGGCGAGGGAACCCAGGGGTGTTGCCGCTATAGTGTCAAGGGGAGGCCGCCCCGACCTCGCTATGGATCATCTCGACAAGGTCAAGGCACCGACCTTGCTTATCGTCGGAGGCAATGACAGACCTGTCATTGCCATGAACAGAGAGGCCTTCAAAAATCTCAAATGCAAGAAAGACATGGTCGTCATTCCGGGGGCGACTCATCTCTTTGAGGAACCAGGTGCCCTTGACGAAGTGGCTAGGCTCGCTGCGGAGTGGTTTCTCAAACACATGGGTACGAAGAAATAATTCCTCATGCGCTTCATTGCAGACCTTCACATCCATTCAAAGTATTCCATAGCAACCAGCAATGAGCTGTCTCCTGAGATCATCTGGAAATGGGCGCAGCTGAAAGGTATCAGGGTCATTGGCACGGGTGATTTCACGCATCCCGCATGGCTCGGCGAATTAAGAAGAAAACTGGAGCCCGCGGGAGATGGGTTGCACTCTCTGAGAAAAAATTTTCAATCGCATGACGTCCCCGAGTCGTGCAAAGCTCCCGTATTCTTCCTGTTGTCTGTGGAAATAAGCTGCATCTATAAAAAGGATGGGAAAACCAGAAAGATCCATGCCCTTGTATTTGTTCGTGACTTTTCCGATGCCGTTAAATTAAATAGGGCCCTTACAAGAATAGGAAGGCTCGCCTCGGACGGGAGACCAATCCTGAAGCTGGACGCCAAAGATCTCCTCCAGATGGTGCTCGATTCATCCGCTCATGCCATGCTCGTTCCTGCACATGCATGGACGCCGCATTTCTCGGTCTTTGGCGCGGCGTCCGGATTTTCCTCCCTCGAGGAATGCTTTGAAGAATGGACACCCAATATTTATGCGATTGAAACAGGACTATCCTCGGACCCGGCCATGAATTGGAGGCTTTCATCCCTTGCCAAGATAACCTTAATATCCAATTCTGATGCACATTCGCCAAACGCAATTGGCCGCGAAGCTACCATATTCGATGTAGAGGTGTCTTACGCGGCGATCATGGATGCTATAAAATCAAGAAAGGGTTTTGTGGGCACGATCGAATTTTTCCCGCAGGAGGGGAAGTATTTCTACGATGGCCACCGATCCTGCGCCGTAAGCATGGACCCGGAAGATTCGATAAGGCATGACGATATCTGCCCCGTGTGCGGCAGGAAGCTGACCTTGGGTGTAATGCACAGGATTGAAAAGCTCGCGGACAGGGGGATGGGATTCAGGCCGAAGGGCGCGCCGCCTTTTTATTCTGTAATTCCGCTCCGGGAGATCATTGCAGAAGCCATGAATGTGGGCGCGAAAAGCAGGGCGGTCGATTGCGAATATACAAGATTGCTGCAGGAGCTGGGCAATGAATTGACCATTATAACAACGATACCGCTGAAAGACATAGGACGCGCCGGTTCGCCCCGTCTCGCGGAGGCCGTCTCGTGCATGAGGAAGGGAGATGTTAATATCAAGCCCGGCTTCGACGGTGAATACGGGAAGATAAAGATCTTCAACGGAACTGGTCGGTGAAGCGTGCGACTGTTGCGGGGTTGAGAATTGAGAAGACCATTTTCGTAATAACATGCGTCATTAGGATGTATGAAGTTGGAAAGACTGCAAGGGTATCTGCCATGATTCTCTTTAAGGACAGACTGGATGCGGGAACAAAACTTGCGGGGAAAATTCATCTCGTCAAGGACGATAAGAATCCCATCGTCCTTGGCATACCAAGAGGCGGGATCTCTGTAGGCTATCCCATAGCTGTCAAGTTGAATTGTCTTTTAGAGCCGATAACTCTCCGCAAGCTTCCCCTGCCGCAGAATGACCAGATGGGCTTCGGTGCTGTTGTCTTGGACAAGAAAGTCATGCTGAACAAAAAACTGATTGACGCGGGCTATGTTTCACAAAGCGAGATTGATGCAATAGTGGATGAGGTATATGAGGAAGTGCTGCGGAGAGACAGACTGTATCGCGGGTCGGCACCATTCCCCGATCTACAAGGGCGCACTGGTATCATTGTTGACGATGGACTTGCCACGGGATTCACCATGCTTGCTGCCATAAATTTTGCAAAGGAAAGAAATGCACTGAAAATCAGATGCACAGTCCCTGTCGCACACGACGATGCGTACAATCTGGTGAGTCACGAGGTTGATTCCATCATATGCCTCCACATCGACAGGGGCTACTCCTTTGCTGTCGCCTCTTTTTACCGGAGTTTTCCCGATATGGAGGATATAGAAGTCATATCAATATTGAAAAAGATTCGCCAGCGGGATGGGAGACGGGGCAATGATGAAAAAATCGCGACGGGAACTGAAAGGGGAACTGTATGAGAAGAACTATCCCGGAGACTTATTATATTGTTAACGGTGGGCCCTTTTTTGTTGTTGCCGGCGGTGGTAACTCATGCTCAATCAGAAAACCCGCCACCGATAGAGCAGCAACTGGTCCGTGAAGGCGATTTCGCGGTCAGGCTTGCCTCCGCTTTGGGTATAAGTGCTACAGATGAAGAGGTTGAGGCGGAAAGCCGGCTTGGGGAAGCCGGCATCACACCGCGGAACGGATGGATTGCCGATTATCCCGTGACTCCCGATATCATATGTGAGCTACAAAAAGCGGTAGGCACCGCCGCGGATGCCGGCAAGCTGTCCGTAGGCAGGGATGAGGCCTTAAAAGTGTTCTACGATGTTGCCGCCGCCTGATTTCTATTATCTTTACGCCTGGATTCCATACCCCTTCTGGTGTTCCGGTTTCTGGGTTCCCGGATTCTTCGTCCTCAACGATTTTCACAGGATCATTGTCTCAAACCACTTCAACGACATGAGGAAGCGCCGTGTCTTCCGGATCGATCCGGGAGCGAGATTCAATGGGAGGACATTTGCCGGCATCGGTGTAAAGAACAAAAAGCGTTTTATCTCGACGGGTTCCCTCGCAGTGAAACAAGAATTTTTCATGGCCCCCGTGAACAAATGCCTCCCGGTACAAGGATAGCGAACCCGCCTTCACGCCGTAGTAATGTGATAGGCGCACCAACCGGCGGCACCAGGCATGCCAGTCCAGCCGCGGGAGGCGCTACGGTTAGCTCTCCTGTTGGCGGGCAGAGGATGATGAGCCCCGCTCCCCGGGAAGGAAAAGCGTCCGGACCGCGCGTATATGAGGGAGAACGGTTCCGTGCACCAGCACCGGAAGGCGGGACGCCTGGGCCGTCACCGAGTGAAGAGAGGGTATTCAGCCCGCCTGCTCACGACGGAGAGACTATGCATCCACCCGCTGGCGGCGCCGGAGGCATGAGAAGATAGCCGCAATTCGCTATCTTCAGAAGATATCGCGCAAGAACTTCTTCAGTTCCTCCCATGATTTCTTGTCGGCATCGCGGTTGTATGCGATGGGGATATTATACTTTTTCCCTAATTCATCGGCATCCGGGTTGGTGAAGCTGTGACCGGCACCCGGGTACGACACGAACTTGAAATCAGCACCGGCGGCTTTCATCTCGTTCTCGAAAGCCTCAACTTGCCCTTTTGTGACGAACTTGTCATCGGCGCCATGAAGGACAAGGATCTTTGCCTTGACTGAACCAGGCTGGGCAGGTTTAACCGCAGTCAGGTTTCCATGAAAACTTGCCACACCCCTAAGGTCCACCCCCTGCCGCGCCATGTTGAGCACAATGCCACCCCCGAAGCAATAGCCGATGGCTGCGATCCGTGCGGGGTCGACGGTGGGCTCCCCTTTTAAGAAATCCATCGCCGCCATAAAGCGCGCCTTTCCAACGTCAAAATTTTTCATGAGTTCCGATGAAAATTTCCCCGCTTCGTCGGGATGCGTGGCCACCTTGCCTTCACCGTACATGTCCACAGCGAGCGCCGCATATCCTAGCTCCGCCAGCATGAGTGCCCTCTTTCGCGCATAGTCATTTAGACCCCACCACTCGTGGACCACCAACACTCCCGGGCGTTTGGTCTTGATGTTTTCGTCATATGCCAGGTAACCTTTCATTACGACGCCCCGAGCGTCATAGGATACTTCCCTCCCCACGATCTTTGATTCTGCTAGGGCGATGCCCGCTACACTCAAAATTAATAAAAGAAAAGTGACTAGTACCAATATTTTTTCCATGGCGTCTTCCTTTCGCTTTCTCAACTTGACCATAACCCCCTGAATTATATTGTTTCTTCTGCAAGCATTTTACTGCAGTGCCTTTATCTTCAGTAAAATCCTTTATTACTTGCATCCTCAAAAAGCCAGCGGAGTCCATGGACACGATCCCTCCATTTTAAAACAAGACATTCAGTACCTTATCAATATCCCTCAGTCTGGAGAGGATGTCCGAGGCCTCATCTCCATGTAAGGCTTCCTGGTCGATACCTGACAAGAAACTCTGCACGGAATCGATTGCTTCTCCAAGGCGCAAGTCATTATCCATGTGCCGAACAAAGGTATTCTGGAGGCGGTCGGCTGTCGGGAAAGGCCTCTCGGACCTGCCTGCGGCTCTTATGGAGATGCCGTGCGCAAGGGCTTTCAGTCTCTGAAGCCTGTCTTTAGCACGGCGCATATTTTTCTCAGTATAGTTCATCCTCTGTCGATAATGATTTGAGATCAGGAAAAACCTGATTTCAGCCGGGCTGCATCCATCGGCAAGTAAAGTTTCCATATAACAGATATTCCCCTTGCTTTTGGACATCTTCTGTCCGTTGACAAACAGATGTTGGCAGTGGAGCCAGTATCGCGCCATGGCATAGGGTCTCACAGATTCAAGGATAGCCCGCGTATAGTCGTGATGACGGATCAGGTTATCGATCCCTCCACAGTAAACTGACAGGGTTTCATGAAAATACCGGTTCACCATGCTTGCATCCTGAATGTTCCATGCGGGCCTTCCTTCTCCGATAGATGTCTTCCAGTAGTCCTGTGCTCCTTCCTTGCGGCCATGCCAGAGAATGAAATCGCCGAGATTCCAGCGCATACCAGGATAGGTATCTTTACTGAACCGCCTCTTCTTTTTCGGCCACCGTGTCATATCAAGACCATAAATTTTCCCGAATCCTTTGAATTTCAGTGGATCAAAATAGACGTCACCATGATGCCAGTATGCTGTACCACAGGCGACGAGGTTCTCGATGATATTTACTGCTTCGCCCACCGAACGCGAAGCGCGGGGAAGATAATCCGGTTTCTTAATGTTGAGGAGGGTCATTTCATCAAGGAATGATGCTATATTGTGCTCTGTCAGGCGCTTTACTGTAGTATGCCTTTTTTCCGCTTCGGCGACGGCCTTGTCCTCGATATCGGTGAAATTCATGCCACGTTTGACCTTGTAACCGGAATACTCCAGATATTTGACCAAGACATCTTCGAATAAGAATGTTCTGAAATTACCGATATGCGCCCTCTGATAGACGGAAGGACCGCAGGTGAATATATTCACGACTCCGGGGTTAGCGGGGCGAAAAACCTCCAATCGCTTTCCCATTGAGTTGTAGAAGTGCAACATTTATAAAGTCTCCTTTCAGTGGTTCTAGGATCTGCCCGACGTTTCGGGTTTTTCGTTTATCTCAACTCCAGCCTCTTCCATCTCCCCTTGTGAAACCACCAGGCCATCATCAGCCCCTGGCAAGCCATGGAGACTACCATGGCGGTCCAGACGCCGGGGGCCCCCAATCCCGCATAGAGCGCAAGATATACGGCAAGGGGGAGCCGAATAAGCC
This sequence comes from Syntrophales bacterium, assembly GCA_035685925.1. Lineage (GTDB taxonomy): Bacteria > Desulfobacterota > Syntrophia > Syntrophales > UBA2185 > Fen-1135. Next base: position 8,416 of record DASRZZ010000060.1, read on the forward strand.
ACATGGAAATGATAATGACCCACATGGTCGCCCTTGTATCACCGGCCCCTTGAAGGCCGCCTCCCATGACAGTACTCAAGGCAAGGAAGGGCTCGGAAACCATATTGAATCTTAGATACCGCGCCGTTTCGGCGAGGACTTGAGGCTCCGATGTCAGGGTGGATGCGAAACTCTCAGCCCAGATAAAAATGACAATAGCCATGATACTCGTGACCGCTATACCCAAACCTGCCAACTTCCAGCCTATCCTTTCCGCTCTATCGGGATCGCCGGCGCCCAAGTTCTGGCCCACAATGACTGATGCGGCCATGTTGAGAGCAAAGGCGGGAAGAAAAATGATTGCCTCAATCCGGAGTCCATTGGCAATAGACGCGAGAGCGATGATGCTTGCCTCTTTTAGTCTTGCCAGAACATTATACAGGAATATGCTCGCCAGATTCCAGGCAACCTGGAGAAATCCCGCAGGCCATCCCGTGTTGAAAATGGTCTTGATCATTCCAAAAGATACGGTTCCGAAATCGGAATAAACGGGCCGCCACTTCTCGCTGAACCATAGGAACATCAGATTCATCACGGTTCCCAAGAGTGTCGAGATGGCAGTGGAAAAGGCAATCCCAGCATAACCGAGTCTCGGAAAAGGGGGAATGCCGAAAACCAGCAGGAAATCCAGGGCAATATTTATCACGCTGATGACAAACATTGTTACAAGGGGTTTTTTCACCTCCGCACCTGCGCGGAAAACGGTATTCGAGATGATAAGGAGGTAATTTGGGCCTAAAGCAAAGGCGAAAATCTGCAAGAAATTTTCGGCAATGGCAGTGATCTCTTGCGGGAAGCCGGCAGCGGAAATGATGCTGCGATAAAATATGACACATACCGCAGTAAAAGCGATGGAAATCAAGAGTCCCAGCAGGAGGGACTGCTTTGCGGCATCAATGGCTCGCGCCTGGTCTCCGGCGCCAATGGCCCTGGAAATCACCGCCAGCGAGCCTATACTGATGGCATTTGCCACAATGATGACGAGGAAATATATCTGTGTTATGAAACCGACTGCCGCCTGGACATTCGGGCTGATCAGACCGGCAACATAAACATCGGTGAAGCCGACCATGAAGCCAAAGATCATCATTACAAACATGGGCCATGAAAGGTTCCAGATGCCAGTCCAGATATTTCCCGTGGTGACGTTGATGATCGGGTCTTTGAATACTGCCATAGAATCCGCGCTTGAGAGCCTTTTCTGTAGAATAGAGGCAGAGGGTATGTCGAGTAATGAAATCTATGCCGATTTTGAGCTCATAAGGTAGTTCTGAAGGGGTTTATACATCTCAACATCAGCGTCGATCAAAGAAGCTTGATCTCGATTTCTTAATCGGGCCGAAACACGCGTTGAGGCACGCACTCTATTGTCGCGGGTTTTTTGCTTTCGGGCAGTGTGAAGGTAATGGTCATGCTGTAAGATTCCGTCTTGTTGCTCATTGGATTCATAGGTGCTCTAGATCAATTTCTGTAATCCCCAGAGAAATATCTACTACTAATGCGGCCTGTAAAAGTGCCTTACCTTCCGATCCGCAGCGGCTTATCGAAGTGGGAAAAGAAACGTTCTTTCACGGATGCCCGTGTTTTTCTTCATCGACTTTTTTGTTCCGGGAAAATTCGGGATACAGCTTCTTCACGCAATCGGGACAGATGCTGTGCGTAAAATTGAGATTGCAATGGCTCTTAAGATAGGATTCAACCTGTATCCAGTATCCGTCATCGTTGCGTATATTCTTGCAGCCGGCGCAGATGGGGATCAGACCTGGCAAGGCTTTTATATTACCTGCGTCCTTCAACTCCTTTATCAGTCTTTCCTTTTCTCTTATATTGTTGAAGCGTTCCATGGAATATTTTATGCAGCGATGAAGAAGGATGCTGTCCGTCCTGTCCTTATTTAGATAGTCCTGGACTCTGTGCTGCAGCGCCTGTATGGCAACGGACTCATCATCGAGACCGGTGAGGACGATAATAGGGGCATTGTTTTCCTTCTCACCTATTTTCTTTAGGGTCTCAAGACCTTTGCTGTCAGGAAGGTACAGGTCCAGAAGAATTACGTCAACCGTATGTTTGGCCAAATATATTAATGCGTCACGGAGCAGTTCCTTGTGGATCAATTCGTAATCGACCCCATGAGAACTATTTGCGTCGGCATTATGGATCATCTCTTCAATCAATACGGCGTCCGTTCTGTTATCCTCAACAAGGAGTATCTTTAATGGATTTGCCACCATCCTGCCCTCCTGATGTGTATTCAGCTTAGCGGGCTGCCGTTCAGCCGCTCATAAACCTTAACGTACTCATCAACCATAGTGTCCAAACTGTATCTATTCCTTGCCTCCCTCATGATCCTCTTCATCTGCGCCTCTCTTACCTCCGGGAGATTCCTGTGGAACT
>DASRZZ010000061.1:0-7110 GCA_035685925.1 Syntrophales bacterium
TGGCTTTTCCCCAAGACATTAATTGATGAATGGATTGAAACCAACGCGAAGCAGGGCGTCAAAGAGGCAAGACAGAAGAGCAGGCAGATAGAAGGGGGACTCCTTGCTTCGGGTAGTAACGATCTAATCCTTGACATGCTGCAAACTTATATAAAAAAACGTCACCCCGATTTCTATATCTTTTCTGCAAATACAGGGAGCACAGAAGGACTCAAGGCCCTCAATATGGGTCTTACTGATATCGCTTGGTCACATTTGCTTGACGCGGAAAGCGGTAAGTATAATATTCCCTATCTATCCGCCTACCTGCCAAATATAAAGGCTGTTGTAGTCAATCTCTTTCACAGGGAATTGGGATTCATCGCGGCTCACGGCAACCCCTTGCATATCAGTGGATTTGCCGATCTGGCGAAACAAGGGGTGAAAATTGTGAACCGGCAGAAGGGATCCGGAACACGGATTCTTTTTGATTACCATGTGGACAATCTGGGTCTTTCGGCCCGTGATATCTCCGGCTATGATACGGAGGTCTTCACGCATTTCGAAGTGGGCCTTGCTGTACTGTCAAAGGAAGCTGACACGGGCATAGCCACGGCTGCGGTAGCCAAACTGCTGGGTCTTTCTTTTGTTTCCATTACCTGCGAGAATTTTGACATGATCCTTGATCAATCGACCTTTTTTACCAAAGGGGTCGAGACCCTTATTGAAGTTCTCAAGTCAAGGGATTTTCGGAAGCGCGTTGAAAGACTGGGCGGTTACGACTTTAAAGACTCAGGAAAAGTTCTGTATTCGACAACATGATTTACCGGAAAGGACGTGCCTATGAAAAAAGGATTTCAAATGTCAAAGTGGTTATGCGGCCTGTTGTTCTTGCTGATTGTGGTTTTCCCGCAATCGTCCATGGCGCAAACCGGGAAGTTTATCCTGATGGCCAGCACGATCGGGCCTATTGATGCGGGTATTGTAAGCGCCCTGGAAGATCAATTCGAGAAAGACACGGGAATCCGCGTGCGGCATGTGGGCGCCGGGACAGGGGCGGCTCTGAAGATCGCAGAGAAAGGGAATGTTGACCTGGTTATGGTGCATGCAAAATCCCTCGAAGAGAAATTCATCAGGGATGGTTTCGGAACCGAGCGAATTCCCCTGATGTACAACGATTTTGTCATCGTCGGTCCGGAAAAGGACCCGGCAGGCATTAAGGGTCTGAAGACCGCAGCGGAGGCCCTCAGAAATATTTCGGAGAGAGGCGCCGCCTTCATAAGCCGTGGAGACAAATCGGGTACCAATATGGCGGAAATGGAACTTTGGGCGAAGGCAGGGATCAAGCCGTCCGGCGCCTGGTACAGGATCTATGAAAAAGGAGCGGAGGGAAATGTCTCCACCCTGCGCTACACGGACCAGCAGAATGCTTATACGGTGATGGACAGGGCAACCTATCTCTCCCTGAGGAATCAAATCAAACTCGTCATTCTCGTCGAAAAAGATGAGGCATTGCTGAATTACATTTCCCTCATACCGGTTAATGCGAAAAAATTTCGGAGGGTGAATGAGAAGGACGTCCAAACCTTTATCGCATGGCTCACCTCGCCGGAGAAAGGTCAGAAGATCATCCGTGATTTCGGCAAAGACAAGTTCGGAGCCCCTTTATTTTTCCCTAATTCAAAAGAATGGGTGAAAGCGCACGGGAAGAAATAGCTGTGAAATTCGTATAAAAATAATCTTGTCTATCAGGAGGTAAAATGATGAAAAGATTTAATCGCACTTTCTCGGTTGCACTGATCATATCCGTCATGTCTGTTGCATTATGCGCGTTGCCAGCAATTGCCGCGCAGCCTCAGCACAAAAATATTATACTTGCAACAACCACAAGTACCCAGGACTCGGGCCTTCTGGACTTCCTTTTGCCTATTTTTGAAAAGAAGACGGGCTACTTTGTCAAGACGATCGCCGTTGGTTCCGGCCAGTCCATAGCCATGGGTCGGAAGGGCGAGGCGGATGTGCTTCTGGTCCACTCGCAGGAAGCAGAGAAGAAATTAATGGCAGATGGTTATGGCGTCAATAGAAGGCTCGTCATGCATAATGATTTCATTATTGTCGGACCGAAGACAGACCCGGCGGGGATCAAGGGATCAAAGTCCTCTATCGAAGCCTTCAGGAAAATAGCGGCGGCCAATGCCGTCTTTATGTCACGGGGGGATAACTCGGGAACACATGCGAAGGAAAAGGCCATCTGGAAAGCGGCGGGGATAAACCCAGAGGGGCAGAAGTGGTACCAGCAGACAGGCCTGGGCATGGGACAGACGCTGAATGTTGCTGCCGAGAAAAAAACATATACCCTTACCGACAGAGGAACGTATCTTGCTTTGAAGAAAAATCTCGGCCTTGATATTCTGGCGGAGGGCGATGCCGTCCTTCTTAATATCTACCATGTCATCGAGGTTAATCCCGCCAAATGGCCCAAGGTTAACAGCGCCGGCGCAAAGGCGTTTTCCGATTTTACGGTCTCCGGGCAGACTCAGGATATCATCAGAAAATTTGGCGTGGACAAATATGGTTCGCCCCTCTTTTTCCCTGATGCCGGGAAAAAGGAAGAAACACTTGGCAAATGATAACGCCTTTATCCAAAATATGTGTTTTCTCTGCAGGGTTATAAGATCATGGACATAATTACCGAAGGAATAAAGCAGGCCCTCATTCTTCTATTCACTTTTGATCCTGAAGTTATAGGCATTACATGGCTTTCCCTTGAGGTATCTGGCACAGCGACTTTAATCAGCCTGCTAATCGGGGTATCCGTGGGAACCATGATTGCCCTGACGCAGTTCCCCGGGCGCAAGATAGTCGTCAGCCTGATCAATACGGGTATGGGACTGCCTCCGGTGGTAGTCGGTCTCTTTGTTACTATTTTCCTCTGGCGAAACGGGCCCCTCGGCTTTCTGGAGATACTCTACACACCAACGGCCATTATCATTGCACAGGCCATCATTGCCACACCTATAGTCATGGGCATCAGTCTAGCCGCCATTCAGCATCTTCCCCCAAATCTAAGATTGCAGATACTGGCTCTAGGTGCAACCCGTCTTCAGATGGTGTGGATTCTTGTCAAAGAGGCAAGACTGCCGCTCCTGGCGGCTATCATGGCAGGGTTCGGCGGCGTTATCTCTGAGGTAGGAGCTTCCATCATGGTCGGTGGCAATATCAAAGGATACACGCGCGTACTGACCACGGCAACGGTCATGGAAACAAGCAAAGGTAATTTTGATATTGCCATGGCTCTCAGCATAATCTTGCTGCTGCTTGCCTTCTTGATCAATGCCGTGTTGACACAGATACAGCAGAGAGAGCGACCGCGATGAACCCTGATAAGACTATGCTGGAGGTGAAAAATCTCCGGGTCAGAAGGGGCGGGGTAACCGTTCTGGATATCCCCTATCTCAGCGTTCCCGAAGGTAAAGTACTTTGCCTTATAGGGCCGAACGGCGCGGGAAAGTCATCGCTGCTCTTGGCATTATCGTGTCTATTGAAATCATTTCAAGGCGAGATTGTCTTCCAAGAGAAAAAGATAGGTTCAAATTATACTGTCTTCGATTATCGAAGAAATCTTGCCATGGTATTCCAGGAACCCCTTCTCTTTGATACGACGGTCTTTGAAAATGTGGCAGCCGGTTTGAAAATTCGTCACGCGACGCCGGGCGAAGTGAAAAGTCTTGTGGAGGAATACCTGGAACGTTTTGGCATAGGCCATCTTGCCGATCGCTCCGCCCGGAAACTCTCGGGCGGGGAAGCACAACGGACGAGCCTTGCGCGGGCCTTTGCCGTAAGGCCTGAAATCATTTTCCTTGATGAACCCTTTTCGTCTTTAGATCCGCCAAGCCGCGAATCCTTGATGAGAGACTTGGAGTCGGTCCTTAGTGAGACAAGAACAACGAGCATCATGGCAACCCATGACCAGATGGAGGCCTTGAGGCTTTCCGATCAGATAGCCGTGATGAACGAAGGAAAGATCATACAGATGGGGTCTCCCGCGGAAGTGATGAACCGTCCCGTGGATGAATTCGTTGCTTCCTTTGTGGGCACGGAGACGATTCTGACGGGGAAAGTTATGGGAAGAAATGCGGGGACCATTTTGGTGTGCGTTTCAGGCAAGGATATTGAAGCAGTAGGCGATGCAAACCCTGGAGAGTCTGTCATCCTCTGCATCCGCCCGGAAAATGTGACTGTGTCGACGGGTTCCTCAAAGGAAATTACCAGTGCGCGAAATGTATTCTCATGCGTGGTTAAAAGGATTGTCCTTTCCGGCGTATTCTATAAAGTTGAACTTGATTGCGGTTTTCCGCTGGTTACCTACGTGACAAATAATGCCCGCGAAGACCTGTCTATGCAAGAAGGTATGGATCTTACTGCATCTTTCAAGGCGACAGCCATTCACGTGATAAGAAAGAAAATATTGCCCGAGCCGGGCGAATGATGTGGGCTGTAAGCCGTATATGCGAAAGGAGGTTATCATGGAATTCCAGGCGGGAAATAGCATATCCGAGGATTTCAGGATAGTGGCTCCCATCATTACAGGGTATCCGATAAGCATACCGGAATCTCCCATGAGAAACAAACCAAGGATACTAAAGTTGTTTCCTGACGTTATCGAATGAGCGCACGAGGGCGTCACTTATTGACCTCGCCTGAAGCCAGTTTGCCGTTTCCCCTGCGTTGGCTTTCCATGGGCAAGAAGTGCCTGCGCCTCAGCACCCGCTTTGCCAGGGATTATCCTTTTGTCTTGACCTTGATAAGGATGCTTCTACAGCATTCACTGTTCTTGACCTCGAAACGGTCGGGTCTTTCTACAATCTGATACTGGCCGTTTGCTTCGACCTCCAGACTGTCCTTCGTCAAGCCCCCTTCCTTGGGAATAAACATTGTTCGTCCGATGGGAATCGTGCCTTCTTTCAATAGTGCCATAATAGACTCCTGAATTAAGATCTCCATTTCTAGTTGCGATTTTCCAGTAACCCCAAACCTTCAATTCCTAAACTGGTGTTGTCAGCCGGCGAAGGATGTCCTATATCAAGGTGAAATGATATAAATCTCGGACGGTGCTGGGCGCGGGACATTCATTAGGGCACTTGAAGATGTACTACTCGCACAATCAGTGAAATGTTTCGCTAAGTGCCGCCCGGCGGTTAATGTACATAATTTGCATTTAACACTGTCCTTGTGACGTAAAATATCACATTTTCAGAAAGCTACAACTATTTTCAAGAGACTATTTTCGAGAGACATCCAGTGATGGTTTCGTTTTCCCCTTGATGAAGTGATATCGGTTATCAAGTTAAAAGGAAGGCAGGAGTTAGTTGCATTTATTATTATTTGACATGCCTGTCTTTTTTTACCTATAATCACGGCTCTAGATCGGCTGGCATCGTACGATGTCCCCGATACTTCAAGGACAGAGGAAGAGGTGCGGTGGTGAACCATAGTGGCTCGATCGCCGGGAAGAAGTGTGGTTAGGTTCAAAGAGCATCCATCATGAGGATAGGCAATTTAGATACGGGCAGGATAGGCATTATCGGGCCGGGCAGGCTCGGCACCTCCCTCGCGTATAAGTTCGGCAGGGATAATAAAAGGGTAACCCTCTATTATCATGATGCCGATGTATGTCGGGCAATCAATAGGGATCACCTTAACCCTAAACACCTGACCAAGGAACTCGCGCGCAGGCTCAGCGGTATGGATAATGTGCCGAGGTTATCCCCCACGGTCTATGCAACAAATGACCTGGAACGTGTTGTTGATGATAACGATTTCATTTTTCTCACTATCACTATGAACAGGCTTCCGGATTTTCTGGATGGTCTGAAGCCGCTTCTTGAGAGGAGAGCGGGAGAAACGTGCCTGGTCTCGCCGATCAAAGGTCTCATTTCCGATGAGATCACAAAGGAGTTGATCACGCCGTCGCAATTGATTAATAATAATTTATTTAACTTGAAGGAAAAGTATGAGGTTGTTTGTATCGGTGGGCCGTTCTTTGATATGGATATCATGCTGGGGAACCCCGTTTGCGTGACTGTTGCCGGGAAAAAGAATGTTGCAAGAGTAATAAGGGATGATGTCATCAAGTTCAATCGAAGGGAATTCACGTCCTACTATAATTTTGATATTGTAGGGGTTGAGGCTTGCGGTGCTCTTAAAAACATTGTGGCAAACATAATGGGGGTTGTGCATTCTTTGGATCTTGGCGATTCCATCCCAGGTACCATATTTGCCAGGTCCGGCGTGGAAATACGATCGCTTGCAAAGTTGCTGGGCGGGAGTTTCCAGACATTTCACAGCCAGGCGGGTGTAGGGGATATGTATATAACCCTGTCATCAGTCGCTAGCAAGAATTACCGGTATGGAAAATTTTATTATGAATTATACACAGGGAATCCCATTGAGACGAATATCAAGGTACTTGAGAAGATTGACGGCACGCCGGAAGGACCGAATACAATAAGAAATGTTAATAAATACCTGGAAAAGAAAAATATGTACAGTCCGCTTTTTCACTGCACCTACAAGGTATTTAATGAAGTGGGGCATAAAAAGGATATCAAGGAGCAGATCATCCAAGCGTGCCAGTTTGACAAAAGAACAAGAGAGTATATAGGACCCGTATCGAGGGTGCTGTACAAATTATTTCCAAACTCATGGTATCGGCGGGATAAAGGATTACTATCGAACCTCGAAGTGTAACCGGGTGTGTCGCTGGCTTTGATACGAAATAATGACAGAAGTGGGGCATGACAAAGCTCTCAATAAATACCAAAGGAGAAAATGATATGGAACAGGTCAAGGTAGTATTAAACGACAACGAGATACCGAAGCAATGGTACAACATCCAGGCTGACTTGCCGACTCCCATGAAGCCTCCCCTTCATCCAGGGACGGGGAAACCTGTTGGGCCTGACGATCTGGCCCCTGTCTTTCCCATGAATCTCATAGAACAGGAAGTCAGCCAACAACGCTGGATCGACATCCCCGACGCTGTCCTGCAGAAATACCTTATATGGCGACCGACGCCGCTTTGCCGGGCCTTTAATTTTGAAAAGCTCCTCGGCGCTCCTGTTAAAATAT
>DASRZZ010000062.1:0-17398 GCA_035685925.1 Syntrophales bacterium
GCGTATTACCCCTTGCAAAGTCAAGTCAATTTTCTCAAAAAGGATAAACTTCGCTTGACAATCATTATGGTTGTGTTAGTCTGCAGTGTCCGGTTCGTGGAGCGAGAGAATTTCACAAGGGGATCGGTATTGCGACGAAGATGGGCGTAGATGTGGTGGCGCCCGCAGACGGTTTAAGGGCTGAGATATCTCATGATCCGGATGTCGGGATGGTGATTAAGATAAATCATGGATACGGTATGGCTGCTTCATATGGCCACGTTTTGCGGACTGCCGTGATGCAGGGAACTATCGTCAAGAAAGGAACATCATCGGCTATGTCGGGAATTCTGGACGAGTCACAGGTTCGTATCTCCATTACGCCATGACTACTCAATGAGATTCCCGTTAATCCAAGAAAATATTTGAATTAGGTTTTGGACGCCCGCGAGTATTGGGCGAGACGTTTCGTTATTGGTTAGGTAGCAGCCCGGTTTTTACGCCGGTTTTTTTTTGAGAGGATTATGTATGCTCGGGTCTTTGTTGGGGAAGGTGATAGGCAGTAAGAATGATCGTGAATTAAAACGGCTGTCTTTCATCCTTGATGAAGTGAACGATCTCGAACCCATCATGATGAGCCTGGGTGATGCGGAACTGGGGGCCAAGACGCCATATTTTAAGGAACGGCTGGCCAATGGCGCGGAACTCGCCGATATATTGGTGGAGGCATTCGCCGTTGCCAGGGAAGCGGCGAGAAGAACCTTGCTGATGCGGCCTTTTGACGTTCAGGTCATTGGGGGCCTTGTTTTACATGAGGGGAAGATTGCGGAGATGAAAACCGGGGAGGGGAAGACTCTGGCAGCTACCATGCCCCTCTATCTGAACGGGCTGACGGGCGAAGGTTGCCATCTGGTAACTGTGAATGACTATCTGGCGAAGAGAGACGCGGACTGGATGGGGCCTATATACAAATTCCTTGGTCTCACAGTGGGGGTCATTGTTCACGGCATGGACGATGAAGAGAGAAGGAGAGCATATAATGCAGATATCACCTACGGTACAAACAATGAATTCGGATTCGATTACCTCCGTGACAATATGAAGTTCAGCCTTGAGGACTATGTACAGAGGGAATTCAATTACGCCATAGTTGACGAGGTTGACAGCATCCTCATCGATGAGGCGAGGACGCCTCTCATAATATCGGGCCCGTCTGAGGAATCTACCGATAAATACTACAGGATCAACCAGGTAATACCCAGATTAAGGAGGGACAAGGATTACACGATTGATGAGAAGAGCCGGACCGTGGTGTTGACGGAAGAGGGGGTTGCCAGGGTTGAAGGTTACTTGAAGGTGCAGAACCTCTTCGAACCGAAGAATATGGAGCTTCTCCATCACGTCAACCAGGCATTGAAGGCCCATACGCTCTTCAGGCGTGATGTTGACTATCTGGTCAAGGATGGGCAGGTCATAATTGTCGATGAGTTCACGGGGAGAGTCATGCCCGGAAGAAGATATAGTGACGGTTTGCATCAGGCCCTGGAAGCAAAAGAGAAAGTCAAAATAGAGCACGAAAATCAGACTCTTGCATCAATAACCTTCCAGAATTACTTTAGGATGTATAAAAAACTTGCGGGAATGACCGGCACGGCAGATACGGAAGCGGCCGAATTCAATAAAATCTACAATCTTGATGTTGTTGTGGTTCCGACAAATATGCCGATGATCAGGATAGATTACCCCGACGTGATTTATAAAACTGAAGCGGAGAAATTTAACGCCGTCATTGAAGAGATTAAGGAACTGCACAAGCAAAAAAGGCCCGTGCTGGTTGGCACGATATCCATCGAGAAGTCCGAACTCCTGAGCAGATATCTTTCGCGAACAGGGGTCAAACACCATGTTTTAAATGCCAAGCATCATGAAAAGGAGGCGGAGATAATTGCCCAGGCGGGACAGCCCGGACTGGTAACCATATCAACGAATATGGCCGGCCGTGGGACGGATATAAAACTGGGCGAAGGCGTCGCCGGGCTGGGCGGACTTCATATCCTCGGGACAGAAAGACATGAAAGCCGCCGCATTGACAATCAGCTCAGGGGTCGATCAGGGCGCCAGGGAGACCTGGGGTCTTCGCGCTTTTTTCTTTCTCTCGAGGATGATCTTCTTCGGATATTTGGTGCAGAGAAAATTTCATCCATAATGGACCGGATTGGCATGGAGGAGAATCAGCCGATCGAGCACAATCTCATTTCGAAGGCCATCGAAAATGCGCAGAAGCGGGTCGAGGCGCATAATTTTGATATCCGCAAACATCTTTTGGAATTTGATGATGTCATGAACAGGCAGAGACAGGTAATTTACGAACAGCGCAAGAAGGTCCTCAAGGGAGAGGAGCTATGGTCAGACGTTGAAGAGATGCTGGAAGAAATCGTCGAGCGGCTAGTCTCTGAATACATAGACGAGAAGGCCCATCCGGAGGAATGGAACCTGAGAGGACTGGATGATGTTGTGTTCAAGCAGTTCTCGTTGCGATTGAACCTCAGTGAGACGGGAAGGAATCTAAGCAGAGATGCCATTGTAGAGACAATTGTGAACGCGGCGCGGGATTTGCTGAAGAAAAAGGAGGAGGAATACGGCAAACCCCTGATGGATTATCTGATGAAGGTAATCATGTTGCAGTCCATTGATATGCACTGGAAAGATCACCTCCTGAGCATGGATCACTTAAAAGAAGGCATAGGTCTCAGAGGTTATGGGCAGAAGGACCCCGTCCGGGAATACCAGAAAGAGGGCTATGAAATGTTCATGGATATGATCAACCGTATCAAGGAGGACACGATCGAAAAGCTTTGCATCGTAAGGATCCAAAGGGAAGAAGAGATCGAACAGATGCGGGAAGATGCAAGTCAGGATTATATCATGAGCCGAGGAGAACAGATGGCGGCGGTATCTACCGTAAAGAGGGATGCGAAGAAAGTGGGGAGAAATGATCCCTGTCCATGCGGTAGTGGAAGGAAATATAAGAAATGCTGCGGGCAGTGAAGGAATATGCGGGACACATGACAATTTTTTTAGACCCCTCAAGCAAGGTGTTTTATGAATTGTAATGAGTCCGATACTTATAGTGTGCCGGGTTTTCTGGCAAATGGCATTCATGCGGGCATCAAGGAAAATGGCATTAAGGATCTCGCTTTGATTTTTTCCGTAGTACCGGCGGCTGCAGCGGCAGTATTCACGAGAAATTGCTTTAAGGCAGCGCCGGTTGTCCTCGATATGGAAAGGATAAAATCGGGTGTGGCTCAGGCGATCCTCGCAAATAGCGGAAATGCCAATGCGGCGACGGGCCAGGATGGATACGCCGATGCCGTGGACATGTCCAGATGCGCTTCTGATAAACTGAATATTGCCGATGACCTCGTTCTGGTGGCATCTACGGGAATAATCGGGTACAGGCCCCCAGTAAAGAATATAAAGACCTCCATGGAAGCATTGATCAGGGGCTTGCATCCAAACGGCGTTCCGAAGGCTGCAGAGGCAATCATGACGACGGATAAATTTCCCAAGATGTCGTACCGGAAGAACCTAATCTGTTCGAAGGAAGTCACTGTATGCGGGATTGCCAAAGGGGCAGGCATGATAGAGCCACATATGGCAACGATGCTTGCATTTGCCATGACCGATATCCGCATTAATTTTCATACGATGAATACGGTTCTTAAACAGGCCATAGACAGAAGCTTTAATTCAATCACAGTTGACGGATGCATAAGCACGAACGATACAGTGATAGTTCTGGCAAATGGTATGGCTGGTAACAGGGAGCTAAAGGGGCCTTCCCAGAGCTTATCTTTGTTTAGAGATATGCTTTTCGGTGTGATGTCTGATCTGTCGGACGCCATTGTCAGGGATGGCGAGGGGGCGACAAAATTTATCGAGATAATTGTTGATGAGGCAGGGTCGATAGCAGATGCAAAAAAGGTTGCCTATGCGGTGGCTAATTCAAATCTGGTCAAAAGCGCGTTTTACGGGGGCGATCCCAACTGGGGGAGGATAATAGCGGCTGCCGGCGGCTCTGGCATTGATCTTCCTGTTGATGCTGTTAAGCTGTACTTTGAGGAAATTCCAGTATTTGCGAATGGAAGAGGCATAGACGGCCATGAAGCAGAGCTTTTAGAAATCATGTCAAGGAAAAATATTAAGGTTTTTTTAAAACTTGGGATGGGGAATAAATCACACAGAGTATGCACTTGTGATCTGACCGTTGACTACGTCAAGATTAATGCGCGCTATCGTACCTGATCCTGTGAAATTGTGAAAGCACGGTAATCGCAAAAATTATTCCTTAGCGCGTTCACCTGCGTCTGTATTCGCCTTTTTTCTCTTGCTAATTTGAAATCTATATGGTAACTCCCAGCGGATTTCACACATCCCTTGATTGACGGGGTGTTGCTTTTCCGATGGAAAAGTTCCCCGTACAAAGAGAGAGGGCTGGCGGTAAAAAACAAAAGGAGTTGCAATATGGCAAATATATCAATGAAGCTGTTACTTGAAGCGGGTGTACACTTTGGTCATCAGACCAACAAGTGGAATCCAAAGATGAAGCCCTACATATTTGGGGCGAGAAACGGGATTTACATCATAGACCTCCAGCAGACGGTAGGGATGTTCCAGGCTGCATATGATTTCGTGGCCGATATGGTGGCAGCGGGCGGAGAGCTTCTCTTTGTAGGAACGAAGAAGCAATCACAGGAGGCAATCAAGGAAGAGGCGGAGCGGAGCGCGATGCCTTACGTCAACCAAAGATGGCTTGGCGGGATGCTGACCAATTTTAACACCATCAATAAGAGAATTGAGAGATTGAATTTTCTGGAAAAGATGTTTGCTGATGACAGCGTCAAGGCGTTTCCCAAAAAGGAAATAATGAAGCTTCAGAAGGAAATGAATAAGCTTGAAAAGGTCCTGGGCGGCATAAAAATAATTAAACGCCTTCCCGGCGGCTTGTTCGTCGTTGATCCCAAGCGCGAGAGCATTGCCGTGAAAGAGGCGCGAAAATTGAAGATTCCCATAGTGGCCATAGTTGATACAAACTGCGATCCCGACGACATAGACTATGTTATCCCGGGCAACGACGACGCCATAAGGGCAATCAAGCTTTTTTCCTCGAAGATTTCAGATGCCGTCATCGAGGGCAAAAAGAGGCTCGAGGAGCACATGCAAGCCGATACGGACAAGGAAACGGGCGCCGTGGCTGCAGAAGCAGCGGTAGACGTGGAAGCGGATGTCCCTGAATCTGTGGAAACAAAGGATGGAATAACTGATTCTGAAGAAGATTTTGAGATGGATAAAGAACGTCAATCAAAGTGAGAATTGTGGCAGGAGGTGAACGAATTGAGTATTACATCATCAATGGTCAAAGAGCTGAGAGATAAAACAGGCGCCGGCATGATGGATTGCAAGGAGGCGCTGACGATATCTTGCGGAGATTTCGAAAAGGCAGTCGACCATTTGCGCAAGAAGGGCATGTCCGCTGCGACGAAGAGATCATCAAAGGCGGCAAAAGATGGCGTCATTGCCTCATATATCCACATGGGCGGGAAAATAGGCGTCCTGGTAGAGCTAAATTGCGAAACCGATTTCGTCGCCAAGACAGATGACTTTAGACTCCTTGCGAAAGAACTGACCATGCATATAGCTGCGGCAAACCCCAGATATCTGAAGTCGGAAGATATACCCCTCGATGTCCTGGAACGTGAGAAGGAGATTTACAGAAGCCAGGCCTTGGCGGAGAAGAAGCCCGAGAAGATATGGGACAAGATCATAGAAGGCAAGCTGAGAAAATATTATGAGGATGTCTGCCTTGTGGATCAGAAATTCATAAAAGATACAGCCATCACAATTGGGACGCTGGTCAATAATATGATTGCCAAGACCGGAGAAAATATTGTTATTAGAAGATTCATAAGGTATCAGCTGGGCGCCGATTGAAAGAGGGATGATGGAGAAACCTGTCTATAAGAGAGTACTCCTGAAACTGAGTGGCGAAGTCCTCATGGGAAAGAGCTCCTACGGTATAGACCTCGATGCTGTAGCGAGTATTGCGAGAGAAATCAGAGATGTCGCAAAGCTTGGTGTCGAGATGGGCGTCGTGGTCGGAGGCGGCAATATATTTCGCGGTTTCGAAGCGAATGAGAGAGGAATGGATCGAACTTCCGCGGATTATATGGGGATGCTCGCGACAGTTATAAACAGCCTCGCATTGCAGAGCGCTCTTGAACAACTTGACGTAGTCACGAGAGTTCAAACAGCAATTGAGATGAAAGAGGTTGCGGAACCGTTTATCCAAAGAAGGGCTGTGCGCCATCTGGAAAAGGGGAGGGTTGTCATATTTGCAGGCGGCACAGGCAACCCTTATTTCACTACTGATACTGCCGCCTCTTTAAGGGCCGTAGAGATAAAGGCCGATGTTATTATGAAGGCAACCAAAGTGGAAGGGGTCTATGACAAAGATCCCGTTACGTGCAGTGATGCGAAGATGTTCACGGAAATCTCGTATAACGATATTTTAACGAGACACTTGAAGGTTATGGATGCAACTGCCATTTCCCTGTGCAGAGAGAATAACCTCCCAATTATAGTCTTCAATCTGCAGAAGAAGGGCAATATCAGACGCGTCGTTTGCGGCAAGAACCTGGGAACGAGAGTCAGGGGTTGACATGAAGGATCTTGTCTTTGATGAATTGAAAGAGAATATGGAAAAGGCGATCCACGTTTATGAAAAATCCTTGAGTAAAGTGCGGACAGGGAGGGCGTCGCTGTCCCTTCTGGACGGTGTTAAAGTGGACTACTACGGCGCTCCTACGCCACTCAACCAAGTGGCTACACTTTCCATACCCGAGAGCCGGCTCATAGTGATATCACCGTGGGACAACAGCAATATGGGAAATATAGAAAAGGCTATACAGAAGTCCGATCTTGGCTTGATGCCGACAAATGACGGGAAAGTGATACGTCTTTCCATTCCGCCGCTCACAGAAGAGCGCAGAAAGGAACTGGCAAAGGTCGTAAGGAGGATCGCCGAAGAGTGCAAGATAAATCTGAGAAATGTTCGAAGGGAAGCGAACGACCAGCTAAAGAACCTGAAGAAAGACAATGACATCTCTGAAGATGAATTTTATCAGTACCAGGAAGAAGTCCAGGAGATAACGGATAAATACATTAAGAAAAGTGACCAGATCCTTGCTGCGAAGGAAAAGGAAATCATGGAAATATAAATTCTGTTCCGCGAATAAGGGATGTTGGGGAGCCTTAGGGCTCCGTATTTGTTTTGTGAATGGTCCAAATTATCGTCGTCTTGCTCACTCCTTTTCTTAAAGAAGCCCTAATGCCCACTTCTTTTTTGCATGTCTTGAACTTTATCGCCGATTGTGTTACTTGAACAAAATATTAACTATCTGAAGATATTCAAAAAAAGGTCTGCGGCCTGTGAAAAAGATTGATCCTGAAAAATTGCCCCGACACATCGCGATAATCATGGACGGCAACGGCAGATGGGCAGAAATGCATGCTTTGGGAAGGATAACGGGTCATAAGAGAGGCGCCAAATCAGTGAAGGTTGTGGTAAAGGCCTGCCGGGAGATCGGTATAAAATATCTCACCTTGTACGCGTTCTCTGTTGAAAATTGGCTTCGCCCCCGGGAGGAAGTGGACGCACTGATGGATCTATTGGATAAGTACCTGCGATCGGAGCTTGATGGTCTGCTGCGCCACGGCATTCGTCTGGTGGCTATCGGTGATCTCGGGTCCTTGAGCAGGCCCGTAACGAATATGCTCGAGAAAGCAATCGATAAGACTTCCCGCAACGATGGGATGGTTCTTAACCTGGCACTCAGCTATGGCGGAAGGGATGAAATCGTTGATGCGGCGAAAAGCATACTAAAAGACTGTCAGAACGGAAAGGTCACTCCGCAGGATCTGACGAAAGAATTGTTTTCGAAGTATCTTTACACGGCTGAAATCCCCGATCCGGATCTGCTCATAAGAACGAGTGGCGAATACAGATTGAGCAATTTCTTGTTGTGGCAGTCAGCCTATACAGAATTTTATTTCTGCGATGTCCTGTGGCCCGATTTCAGGAAGAAGCATCTCATCGAGGCAATTGTTGAGTTTCAGCGGAGGGAGAGAAGATTCGGATTGACGAGTAGCCAGTTGCGCGGTGACGGGGCATATTACGGATGACTCCCCATATAAAAAGATGGATATCCGGGCTTATTGCTGCGCCGCTACTCTTTGCCATTATATTCTATGGTTCCGAAGCGGTATTTGCCGCTTTTATTATAATGGTTATTGAGGGAGCCGTAGTTGAGTATAACAGGATGGTCTTTAATGAAGGATTCGTCCGTGAAAAATTGCAGGGCCTGGTTATTGCCTTATTAATTCCCATCGCCGCTTTTTCAGGTGATCTACGTGTTGTGCTGGCTGTTATTGCGTTTTCCATGTTAGGTACTTTTTCTCTTTCGCTTGCCGGCAGGAATGGTCATTTAATTGACGTAGTTTCAGTCAGCAAGGTCGTACTGGGCTTTATTTACATACCATTCATGGCGTCACATTTCATTCTGCTCCGGCACACCGACGACGGCATAATGTGGATATTCTTTATTTTGATCATGGCATTTTGTGGTGATATAGCCGCGTTCTATGTGGGCAGAAGCATGGGCAAGAGAAAACTGATGCCTCTGATAAGTCCGGGCAAGACCGTCGAAGGGGCTGTGGGATTGCTGATAGGAAGCACTGTGGGTTGCGTATTGTTCCAGCATTTTTTTCTTCCGGGGCTTCCCATCTTTCATGCGGTGGTCCTCGGGCTTTCGGGAGGTATTATAGGACAGCTTGGCGATCTCTGTGAGTCTGTTATCAAGAGAGCGTCAGGGGTAAAAGATTCCGGCTCTCTCGTTATTGGACACGGGGGCCTACTGGATCGGCTGGACTGTTTAATTTTTATTGCGCCATACGTTTATTACTATAGAATATTTTTGACGGCATCATAGGAAATACCGGCGCCTTTCGCAGGTAGAACTGCACGGTTTGCAACTGTGCATATATGATTCACGGACGCGATGAAGAATATATCCATACTGGGTTCGACAGGTTCCATCGGGGTTAATACCTTAGACGTTATATCGAATAACCCTGATCGATTTAAGGTTGTCGGCCTTACGGCATATCAAAATGTCAGCCTGTTAGCGGAGCAAATTGAAAAATTCAAGCCGATGGTCGTCTCAGTCATTGATGAGAAACATGCGAGGAAACTGAAAAAGGTCGTCAAGTCCGCAAGAGGAACCGAGATCGTGTACGGATCGGCCGGTTACCGTGATGTCGCGTGCGTAAGCGAGGCAGACATGGTTGTCTCAGCCATGGTGGGCGCTGCAGGCCTCATTCCCACTATGGAGGCCATCGAGGCGGGAAAGGACATTGCCCTCGCCAACAAGGAAGTAATGGTGATGGCAGGATCTCTTGTTGTTGAAAAGGCACGCCAAAAAGGCGTAAGGATTTTACCCGTGGATAGCGAGCACAGCGCAATCTTTCAATGCATCACGGGCCATGCCGGATCGGATATCAGACGAATCATTTTGACAGCGTCGGGCGGTCCGTTCCTCCATCTATCAAAGGAGGACCTTACAGACGTAAAACCCGCGGATGCATTGCAACATCCCTCCTGGCAGATGGGACGAAAGATCACGGTGGATTCGGCTTCCATGATGAACAAAGGGTTTGAGGTAATTGAGGCGCGGTGGTTTTTTTCCGTTGACATTGACCGTATTGAGGTGCACGTTCATCCGCGCAGCATTATCCATTCCATGGTAGAATACTGCGACGGATCAGTAATAGCACAAATGAGCGTGCCGGATATGCGCATCCCTATAGCGTATGCCCTGTCGTTTCCCGATAGACTAACCGGCGTTGGGTCTTTTCTTGACTTATTGAAGGTTGGCGTCTTTGAATTCTTGAGACCGGATATGGAAAAATTTCCAAGCTTACGGCTTGCCTATGAAGCAGGGAAGGCAGGGGGCACGATGCCTGCTGTTCTTAATGCTGCCAACGAGGTAGCGGTGCAGGCATTTTTGGAGAACTGCCTTAGATTTCCCGACATAGCTAATGTGGTAGAAGAGGTTCTTTCTCGTCATCAGCGGAAACAGCATCCCGACCTTGAAGAGATAATGAAAGCCGACCTCTGGGCCCGGGATGCTGCAAAAAAAAGGATTGAGAGGATAAGGGTTCCGTCGTGTTAGGCATCAGCATTGTATCCGTTATTTTTCTTCTGGGCATTCTCATTTTCGCACATGAGTTCGGCCATTTTCTGGTGGCTAAATATTCTGGTGTCGGCGTATTGAAATTTTCTCTCGGATTCGGACCGAAGTTAGTTGGGAGGAAAATAGGGGAGACGGAGTATCGCATTTCACTGATACCGCTTGGTGGCTATGTAAAACTCCTGGGAGAGTCGGAGAATGAGAAGCTCTCGGAGGAGGACGAAAAAAGGTCTTTTTTCAAACAACCGGTTTTGAAAAGGGCAGCAATCGTTTCCGCAGGTCCAATCTTCAATCTCTTGCTCGCCGTACTGATTTTCACAGTTGTTTACATGGTTGGAGTGCCGACGCTGACTACCTATATAAGTGCCGCACAGAAAGGGTCTCCGGCCTTTGAAGCCGGCATAAGGGAAGGCGACGTCATTGTGGCCATCGACGGGAAGGAAGTCACGCGGTGGGAAAGCCTTGCTGAAATTATCACTAAGAGCGACGGTCAGGAACTGCGTATCACAATAAAAAGCGGCGAACAATCAAGGGACATTATGGTAAAACCGAGGTTGTACAACGCAAAGAATGTTTTCGGCGAAAACGTCGAATCCTACAAAATAGGCGTAAGTCCTTCACCCGAACATGCTGTCATTGAGAGGATGAACCCATTTCTCGCTTTTTGGACCGGTCTCAAACAGGCGTGGTTCATAAGTAAACTGACCGTGCTGAGTGTTATTAAAATTTTTGAAGGTGTCGTTTCTCCAAAAACCCTTGGCGGCCCCATTATGATTGCGCAGATTGCAGGAACTGAGGCCAGGGAGGGCATCATCCCTTTCGTGTTGTTTATGGCCCTGCTAAGTATAAATCTTGCCATCCTAAACCTCTTGCCTATTCCCATCCTTGACGGAGGTCATCTCTTCTTCTATCTAGCCGAAGCCGTAACTGGTCGGGAAATCAATATGAAGTGGAGAGAGATGGCCCAGCAGATTGGCCTCGTCATTATCATTGCCCTCATGATATTCGTTTTCATCATGGACATAGAAAGACTTAACATTAAGTGGTTCGACGACGTTAACAAATTTTTCACACGGTAGACATGTTGATTTTAGCAATTGATACCTCTTCGAGAAGCGCCAGCATTGCGCTTCTTCGAGACGAATATATCCTGTCTGAAATTTGTGTCAATCTGGATATGAATCACTCCGTGGTGTTGCTGCCGGCTTTGCAGGACTTATTGAGGATTTCACGCGTCGAACCGAGGGAGATAGATCTCTTTGCGTGCACGGTAGGCCCTGGTTCATTTACAGGGCTTCGCGTGGGCGCGGGCACCGTAAAGGGACTCGCCCTGGCCATGGAAAGGCCTATTGCTGGCGTATCAACGCTGGAAGCCCTGGCGTGTAATATCACAGGTCAGGAAATCCCAGTCTGTCCTATGCTCGACGCAAAGAAAGATCAGGTATATACAGCCCTCTACAGGACCGGCGAGGATTACACATTGGAGAAAATAGAACATGAGAGGGTGACTGACGTCCCGAGATTCGTACAGTGCCTACACGGAGATGTTATATTCGTGGGTGACGGTTCTATAAAATATGCCGGGCTCATCATGGACATGCTGCCGGGGGAATCATATTTTGCATCCGATTGCCATCAGCATGTGAGAGCAGCGGTCGTGGGTGTCCTTGGTAAGAAAAAATATTGTGAAGGGGACGTTCAGACCCCCGTTGCCTTTGCACCTGTATACCTTCGTCCGTCGGAAGCAGAGATGAAGCGTTTCTCACGTTGAATTGTTGCAATCAAAGGGGAAGATTTTGCCTAAATGACGAATATCAAATATTGACAATGATTGTCAATTGATATAACAATACTGCGCAGGGGGTGGCGTGCATGGAAAAAGCCGATGAGCTCTTGATCATGAAGTATATTAATCAAGATGAGGAGCTGAAGAGCTACGTTGAGGATCACGAGAGACTCGAAGAGGATCTCGAGAATTTTAACAAACGTATCTATTTGACGGCAGAAGAAGAAATTGAGAAGAAGAACCTGCAGAAAAGAAAACTGCGGGGGAAGGAGCAGATTTACAGAATCCTTGCAAAATACCGCTGTCAGGCACAGGAAGCATGAGATGACCATTCATGGAATTGTTAACATTGTGCAATAATAAATGAATCATAACAGTATCATAGTTCCTGAGGGTCTTCCATTCATCATACCACTCGGTATTTTCACTTTAATTTTTTTCCTTTTCCGTATAACCTGGGGGGCGATGATATTCTTTATCGCCACGTGCTTCGTTACCTGGTTCTTCAGAAATCCGGAACGCGAATTTGCCGATGGCACGAATGCTGTGATATCTCCGGCAGACGGTGAGATCGTAAAGATAGAAGAAGGCGTGCAGAACGATTTGCTCAACGGTCCTGCACAGAAGATAAGTGTATTTATGAACGTGTTTAACGTTCATGTTAACCGTATGCCATATTCCGGCACAGTGGCCGCCATAAAATATGACAAAGGAAATTTTTTTTCGGCGAATCTTGATAAGGCATCAAAGCTTAATGAAAAAAACTCTGTTCTTGTCGACACGGATGACGGGAAGAAAATTTTAACCGTACAGATAGCCGGATTGGTTGCAAGAAGGATAGAATGCTGGGTAAAGGAAGATATGCATGTACGCAAAGGCGAGCGATTCGGCATGATAAGATTCGGTTCACGTCTTGAAGTTTTTCTGCCTCACGACGCGGTAATATCAGTCGCCATAGGTGATAAAGTACGGGCGGGGGAGACACCCATAGGATGGCTAAAATGAAAAAAGATGCCGCAGTTAAAAAAGGGCGTGTAAGAAGAGGCATATTCCTGTTGCCGAACCTTTTTACAACAGGAAGCCTTTTCTGCGGATTTTATTCTGTTGTCGCATCCATGAAGGGCGATTTCTTGTTTGCCGCAGCGCCCATCCTGATGGCTTTTGTCCTGGATGGCCTGGATGGCAGGATAGCGAGGATGACAAACACAACAAGCAAATTCGGCTCGGAATATGACTCTCTGTCGGATCTGGTAGCTTTCGGTGTTGCTCCATCCGTTCTCGCCTACGCGTGGGCACTTTCGATGTACGGGAAATGGGGCTGGCTGGCATCGTTCCTATTTGTCGTGTGTGGCGCGTTGCGGCTGGCAAGATTCAACGTTCAGATAGGATTGGTTGAAAGCAAGGTCTTCAATGGACTGCCGATACCGGGGGGCGCAGCCGTTGTTGCAACGGGGGTATTGCTCTATTACTACATGGGTGGTGAAGGGAAATTCAATGACCTTACCATTTTGATAGGTATTGTCATTCTATCGCTGCTAATGGTTAGCAGTATAAAGTATTACAGCTTTAAAGACCTTAATTTCTTTTCAAGAAAACCCTTCGTATCATTTGTTCTAATCGTGTTTATTTTGATTATAGTCATCGCGGAGCCACAGATCATGATGTTTACCTTTGCCTTCGGTTACAGTCTCTCTGGCCCGGCGTGGTCGGTTTTTAAGATGGGCAAGAAGGTATACACGGAATGGAAGGCAAGAGAGGTACGGATTCATTCAAAGCGTGCAGTGAAAAGGCAGCAATAAGAGACATGCAAACTATGAGACGCTCTGCCCCTTCTGAAGTAAATCGATTGGAGAGAGCGTCTTTTTTACGGTCTGTTGTTTGAGACAATCTATGAAGAAGAAATTTGTGAAGTCTTATAATGTAGCGGTCGTTGGTGCGACGGGTGTTGTCGGCAACGAGATGGTAAGGATCTTGGAAGAACGGGAATTTCCCGTCTGCAATTTGACGCTTCTGGCTTCAGAGCGTTCAATCGGGAAGAAACTGAAATTCAGGGGGAAGTCTGTTCCCGTTCATGTGTTGAATGAGAAATCATTCTCAGGAATTGATATTGGTCTTTTTTCGGCCGGCGGGGGTATCTCTGAGCGTTTTGCCCCCATAGCCGCCGCATCAGGATGTGTGGTGATTGACAATACAAGCGCATTCAGGATGGTGCCTGACATTCCCTTGGTAGTTCCGGAAGTAAACCGGAAAGCTATCGGCATGTATAGAAATAAGGGGATAATCGCTAATCCAAACTGCTCGACTATCCAGATGGTTCTGGCCTTAAAGCCGATTCACGATGCCGTTGGGATCAAGAGGGTCGTGGTTTCCACGTATCAGGCCGTCTCCGGAACGGGCAAGGAGGCAATAGAGGAATTGGTCAAGCAGACGGAGGCTCTTTTGAGCGGCCGGAAACCAGTGGTCAAGGTGTATCCTCACAGGATAGCATTTAACTGTCTTCCGCATATCGATGTCTTTTTGGATAATGGCTATTCGAAAGAGGAGATAAAGATGGTAAATGAGACCAAGAAGATTCTTGGCGACGCGACAATTGCCGTGACGGCTACAACAGTAAGAGTGCCAGTCCTCTTTGGACATTCGGAGTCAGTCAATATCGAGACCGAGAGAAAAATAAGCGCAGGGGAGGTGAGGCGAATACTTTCGCGTGCGCCCGGTGTCAAAGTGGTAGATGATCTCAAGAGAAACAAATATCCTCTCGCGATAGATGCGGCAGGGAAAGATGATACGTTTGTCGGCAGGATCAGGGAAGATGAGTCGATAAAAAACGGTATCAATATGTGGATCGTATCAGACAATGTGAGAAAAGGTGCCGCATTGAATGCTGTACAGATAGCGGAGCTTCTTGTTAGAGACTACCTATGAGAATCATCGGAGGTGATGCAAAAGGAAGGACCATCTATGTGCCAAATCGAGGTCGAGTAAGGCCTACCTCCGACGGCATCAAGGAGTCACTTTTCAATATTCTTCATGCAGTCGCCGGCAAGTCCTTTGTTGATCTTTTTGCAGGAAGCGGAAATGTAGGGCTGGAAGCATTGAGTCGCGGAGCTGCGAAAGTGGTCTTTGTGGAAAAGAATGCCGTCATGGTGAGCACCATTAAGCGGAACCTCGTTGACCTGTCCTTCAGCGGAGACTATGAAATCATGGCAGTGGAGGTATCAAAGGGCATACGGAAACTTAAAAATAGGGGTGAGATTATTGATTTTCTGTTTGCCGATCCGCCATATGAAAGAAGTTTCGTAAGGAAGGTTTTTCATAGTCTCAGTGGCGGAAATGTCCTCGGTGAAAATGGCGTTCTCATAATCCAGCATTCAATAAGGGAAGATGCGGAGGGGTTGTATGCGGGTGATTTCATATTGACAGACCGAAGAAGATATGGTGATACACTGCTGTCTTTTTTTAAAATAAGGGAAAAGGAATAAAGGGAGATATGGGGAAAATAGCTGTCTATCCTGGTTCATTTGATCCCATCACGAACGGCCATCTCGACCTCATAAAAAGAGGATTGAAGATTTTTGATGGGATTATTGTTGTTGTGGCTTATAACCCGAACAAGGCATCCTATCTCTTCTCTGTTGAGGAGAGGGTTGAATTGATCAAACAAGCTGCAAAAGACTGCAAAGGCGTGGAGGTTGCCAGCTTCCAGGGACTGCTGGTGGATTATGTCAAGAAAACCGGCGCGAATATTATAATGAGGGGACTCCGTGCCCTTTCTGATTTCGAGTACGAGTTTCAGCTCACTCTTATAAATCGGAGACTTAATAGGGATGTAGAAACTGTATTCCTTATGACGAGTAACGAATGGTTTTTTACAAGTTCTCAGATCATCAGGGAGGCAGCCAGTCTGGGAGCTCCCATTGATGGACTGGTTCCGGATATCGTGTGCCAAAAGATAAAGGAAAAATTTACAAGGTAAGTTAGAAAAATGATTAAACTAGCATCGAGGATACATACAATAAAGCCATCGCCAACACTGGCAATTACGGCCAAAGCCAATGCCCTGAGGGCCGAGGGCAGGGATGTGATCGGGTTTGGCGCGGGGGAACCTGATTTTGATACACCGGATCATATCAAGATGGCTGCCGTGAAGGCCCTTGAGAATGGGTTTACAAAATATACGCCCGTTTGCGGGATAGTTGAATTGAAAGACGCGATCATCGCAAAGCTGTTCCGGGACAGTCAATTGACTTACAAGAGATCGGAGATCGTCGTTTCCTGCGGGGCGAAGCATGCGCTCTATAATCTGACCCAAGTCCTGTTTGAAGAGGGTGACGAGGTCCTGATCCCATCTCCTTATTGGGTTTCGTATCCGGACATGGTGCTTCTTTCTGGAGCCAAGCCCGTAGTTCTTGAGACTACAGGGGCGCAGGGCTTCAAGATACTGGCGGAGCAGTTGAAAACGGCCATCACTGCTCGTACGAAGGCGATTATCATGAACAGCCCTTCAAACCCGGCGGGCGCTGTCTACACTGCCGCGGAACTGGCCGCTCTCGCGAAAGTATTAGTGGGCAAAGAGATACTCATAATATCGGATGACATCTATGAGAAGATTCTGTACGACGGTCGGCTGTTTGCTAATATTGCGTCGATCAACGAAGAGCTGAGAAAGAGAACAATTGTGGTCAATGGCGTTTCCAAGACCTATGCGATGACAGGCTGGAGAATCGGTTATACAGCAGGCCCGGAAGCGATCATCGCAGCGGCCACTAAGCTTCAGAGCCAGAATACGTCAAACCCAACCTCCATTGCGCAGATGGCGGCAGTAGAGGCCTTGAATGGGAATCAGGACAGCATCGGAGTGATGGTCGCAGAATTCGAGCGGAGAAGAAACGTGATCGTGGAGATGTTGAATTCCATCCCAGGCATCACCTGCATGCTCCCGCACGGGGCATTTTACGTATTTCCCGATGTCTCGTCGTTGTTTGGACGTTCGCACGACGGTGGTGTCATATCCAATTCATCTGATTTTGCATCGTACCTTCTAGATGCAGCCGACGTTGCCGTTATCCCTGGCGTTGATTTCGGCAACGATAATCATATCCGTCTGTCATATGCTACGTCTTTGAAAAATATCGAGGAAGGACTGAAACGAATTAATAGTGCCGTCAAAAGACTTTCATAATAGAGTCGTCACACACCATATTCATTTCCGCCGAGGTTAATCCCGCGATTGGGCATGCTGTCTAAGGCATAGTCGGCTTTCGTGAACAATAAGATTATCATGCCATTTAGGCTCTCCGGCCCAAGGAGTCGATTGATTGCGGGACTT
>DASRZZ010000063.1:0-10410 GCA_035685925.1 Syntrophales bacterium
TCAGCGGGTACGTGGCGGATTACCAACTCAAAGACATGGATAATGACGGGCAGAAGCAAATCGTCCTTGCCCTTGTTCTGTCTACCGGTGCATCTCTATCGGACGAAAGCGTCATTGTCTCATATAAGATGACTGCTCAGCCTCAGCCGAATCCATAACAGGGATTGACAATATTGTCAGTTTTATATTAATTTTAATGTCTTTCGCGCTATTTCATTTGCCAAGACGCTTTCTATATCTTGGTTAGAACTGGCGGTGTAGCTCAGACGGTTAGAGCATACGGCTCATATCCGTAGTGTCCGGGGTTCGATTCCCTGCACCGCCACCATTTAAATTAAACAGAAGCCTGGTACTAAGCCAGGCTTTTGTTTATCCTCGCTCATAGTTTAGATGAGAGCAGAAGGTTTCTTTTGGAAGGAAGCGGAATAGTCAGTAAATCTCTTATGAAACCAAAATTTATTCCTAAATTCTGGGCCCGAAATCCGCACATGCAGACCATTTTGGGTTCCCTAAACATGCGAGCCTGCAGTCGCAATCCGATGGTGGAATGTGAAAAGAAAGCGATCATTGAGGGAGGAAATGGCGTAAGGCTCCTCGGCTATCACTCTCTGCAGTTCCGCAGGAGAGCCAGGGGCCTTGTCACATTGATTCACGGTTGGGAAGGGAGTTCAGACTCGACATATATCCTTTCCACAGGGAAATATCTCTACAACAGGGGTTATGATATATTCCGGCTCAATCTGAGAGACCATGGCAACAGCCACCACTTGAATGAAGGTCTCTTTCACGGAGCCCTCATAGAAGAGACGTTTCAAGCAGTCTGCAACATCTCACGCTTGTCCGAAAACATGCCCTATTGCGTCATTGGCTTTTCCCTGGGCGGAAATTTTGCACTTCGCATAGCAGTTAGACACTCTGTTTCGAAGGTCCCAAATTTGAAACAGGTCATCTCTATCAGTCCGGCCCTTGATCCTTATAAGGCCACTCTGGCTATCGATACGAGTCTTGCCATCTACAAATATTACTTCCTCAACAAATGGAAGAAATCACTTAGAATAAAACAGCAGCTTTTCCCTGATAAGTATGATTTTCAGGACATCTTAAAGAAAGAGACATGCATGGCCCTTACAGAGGCCATCATGCCCTACTATCCGGATTTCAGGAGTTACGCCGAATACTTTAGTCAATACACCCTGGGAAACGATTTTTTTAAAGATCTTGCCGTTGCTGTTACCGTCATTGCCTCCGAGGATGACCCCATAGTGTCTGTCGATGACATCCACCAGTTGAAGGAAAGCGAATATCTGAGCCTTTCTCTTCAGGCATACGGCGGTCATTGTGGCTTCATTGATTTTCCCCCCTTCACATGCTGGTATGAGGAGGAAATCGAGCAAATCTTGCGCTGGTGGGAAGAAACCTGATGAAAATTATGAATGCTGAGTCTCTTTCAGATAAGACCAGATTTCTCTCTTTAGTCATACAGAGGCTGGGCAGGTGTTCCATTGATTTTAAAGAAAAGATGGACTTCATCAAGAAATCAAAAAGTGATAGAGGAGCTCATTCAGCTGCAGGTGTTTTGCTTCTCTTGCAATACACGGGCGATGACCCCTCATCATCAACGAATAAGGGTGAATTCATTTTCCAACTCATTAAACGTTCCTTAAGCGTTGCACAGCCGGGCGACCTCAGTTGTCCCGGTGGCTTGTTACACGGTATCCTGGACCCCATTTTGACGCACTTGATCGCAACGGGGATATTCCCTATTTTTAGGGGTGACCCGCTGAAATACGCGAAGATGAGGGACAGAGAGACCTTCATGATTATGAGGTTGTTCCTTGCCAATGCTGTAAGAGAATCCTGGGAGGAGACCGGCCTCTGTCCGTGGAATATCCTCTTTCTTGGCCCCCTCCCCTCCTATTCGCTTTTTCTCTTCCGGCGAACCATCTTTCCCCTCGTTGGTTTTGTGAAAAGGAAATGGGATCCCTGTCCCAGCACGGAGGTGGAAACCACCGTCGAAATCCCCCTCGTGTCTTTTTTCGATGAGAATAACTACGGCCTCTACAATGTAGAGACCTCAACTGAAGTGAGGACGGCAAGAGAACGACCAAAAGGCTTCCCCTGTCTTATCATACGGGACGCTGCGGGCAGGGAAGAGATTCTCTGGGGCGCTACCTTCTACATTATCATGAATTTCTTTAAGATCGTTTTCAACCTTGATATCCCCGACATCAATTCAAAAAGAGTAATACACAGAACACTCGGGCCCGATTACCTGACCGGCTATCCGGACAGGTATTGAGCTGCACACTCTTTTCTATTGACAAGATACAATCAAGTGGTTACTTACGGACGCAGTCATATGATAACAACGAGAGCATCAGAAATCCTTCCCTTCATAGTCATGGACGTCCTTGAAAAGGCCCAGGAGATGCAGAGAAGGGGAGAAGACATCATTCATCTGGAAGTTGGCGAGCCTGACTTTGACACCCCGGAGTGCATCAGAGAGGCGGGCATGAGGGCCATGAGAGGCGGGAAAACTCATTACACCCATAGTCTCGGTCTCTTGGAACTCCGGGAGGCAATCTCCGATCATTACTTTGACAAATATAAAGTGACGGTCTCGCCTGAGCAGGTCGTGGTAACTTCGGGCACGTCCCCCGCCATGCTGATCCTTTTCGCCACGATATTGAATGCCGGTGACGAAATCATCATTACCGATCCCCATTATGCCTGTTATCCCAATTTCATCAGGTTTTTCGAAGGCATCCCGGTGACCGTCAATGTTTATGAAGAAGAGGGTTTCCAGTATACCCCTGAGGCAATACGGGAGAAGATAAAGAGATCCACCAAAGGAGTCATGATAAACTCACCCTCCAACCCCACGGGCAACCTCCTCAGCCCGGCAAGAATGGCGGAAATTGCCTCGCTCGGTCTACCCGTTATCTCGGATGAGATTTACCATGGCCTCGTCTACGGAGAAAGAGAGCACAGCATCCTCGAATTTACGGACAATGCCTTTGTATTCAACGGCTTTTCCAAGGCGTATGCCATGACAGGATGGCGGCTCGGCTATTTGATAGCCCCCAAATCCTATATCAGGCCCATGCAGAAGTTGCTGCAGAACCTCTTCATATCCGCCAACTCATTCGTCCAATGGGCGGGTGTAACCGCTCTGCGCGAAGCAGGCGCGGAAGTTGAACGTATGCGAAATATCTACAATGAAAGAAGAAAGTTCTTGATCGGGCGACTCCGGGAAATAGGCCTCGGTGTCAAGGTGGAACCCACAGGCGCCTTTTACGCCCTCGGCAATATAAAATCCTTTTCGGAGGATTCATACAAGACGGCCTTCGATATCCTCGAAAAGGCCCGCGTCGGCGTTACCCCGGGCATAGACTTTGGCAAGAACTGCGAGGGTTATTTACGCTTTTCTTACGCAAACTCTCTTGAAAACATCGAAGAGGGCATGAACCGCCTTGATAAATATCTGAAGGAAACGTACGACAAGTGAAGGCGAAAAGTCCAATGCATGCCGTCATATTCGACTTCGATGGCACTCTGGCAAAACTTAATATCAATTTCCCTCTCATGAGGCAGGGTGTTCGCGAACTCATACTAGACTACGCCGTCACCATGAATGGTCTGAACGATCTGTACATCCTCGAAATGATCAAGGCCGCGCAGATATTAATTTCTGAAATGCAACCAGGCAAAGAGGGAATCTTTCTAAAGCGGGCAATCCAGCTCATTACAAAAATCGAAGTTGAAGCAGCAAAAGATGGAAGCCTGATAGACGGGACGAGAGACATGCTCGCCGCGCTCAAAAAGCGCGCCATCAAGGCGGGAGTTGTGACCAGAAACTGTCGAGAAGCCGTAAGTACGGTGTTTCCTGATATCTTCGATTACTGCGACACCGTCATAACAAGAGAAATGACCGACAATGTCAAACCCCACCCAGAGCACCTTCTCGTCGCCCTCCAATCGCTCGACGTTGCGCCGGAATCGTCTTCTATGGTCGGAGATCATCCCATGGATATCAGGATCGGCAAGCACGCAGGCGCCTTGACGATAGGTGTCCTCACTGGATACTCAACATCCGATGAACTGATGAGAGCCGGGGCAGATATCATTGTCGACAAAGCAGCAGATATCATTGATATCCTGCCTTAGGCTTTTTCCCAACCGCCAGAATGGTCTTCAATTTCGCATGCCATCAAAAGTTGCATATGATATTCATGTACTTGATGTTTTCCGGCATTCTTTTCTTGACATAATCACAACTTATCGATTATTTTCAAGCATCCAACCATGAATTTTTCATGGGAGTGGATCTTTGCCCTAATCATAAGGCTTGAACCAATATGACTTTCGCCAATAGTCAAAAATCTCTTGAACCCTGGCAAAAGATGTATCCTGAGAAGTTTGCCAGTGAACATGAGATATTCAGCCGGATCAGACGCGGTCAACGTATCTTCGTTACATCCGGCTGCGGTGAACCGCAGTATCTCATTTCTGCTATGACAAAGTATGTGGAATCGCACCCCAAGGCCTTTTTTGATGCGGAGATCATACAAATTTACTCCCTTGGCATAGCTCCCTACACGGATGAAAAATTCAAGAGCAATTTCCGCCATAATTCCTTTTTCATAGGCAACAATACAAGGGATCCGGTAAACAAGGGGGCAGCGGATTATACCCCTATATCCCTTTCAGACATCCCGTCTTTGATGATAGCCGGTATGGTGCAGATAGACGTCGCTCTGATACACACATCATCGCCTGACGAGCATGGTTTTCTCAGCCTCGGTGTAAGCGTGGACGTCGTGAAGTCGGCGGCAGAAAGAGCATCATTGGTCATTGCCCAGGTCAATTCTTACATGCCTCGTGCACATGGAGATGGTTTTATCAATATCAAGGATGTGAACTTTATTATACCCCATGATGCGCCGATCCTCGAAATCCAGAGATCATTTTCCGAAGAGAAGACCATGTCCCTGGATCGGATAGGGTTCTATGTTTCGCGCCTGATCCAGGATGGAGACACGCTGCAGGTCGGATACGGAAGCATTCCCAACGCGATCATGGCGCATCTTTACAATAAGAAGAATCTGGGCATCCATACGGAACTCCTGACGGAAGGCATCGTAAGCCTGAGCAAAGCCGGCGTCATCGACAACTCAAAAAAGACCTTGAACCGGGGAAAGACAGTAGCGACCTTCTGCATGGCCAAGAAGGAAACCTACGATTATATTCATGACAATCCCTCTATTGTGTTCAGAACCGTTGATTACACGAACAATCCCATGGTCATCGCCCAAAATGACAATATGGTCGCCATAAACAGCGCTCTGGAAATAGACCTTACAGGACAGGCAACATCGGAATCCATCGGCAGCATGTTCTACAGCGGCATAGGAGGATTCCATGATTTCATGAGAGGTGCCCTTCTAGCCAGGAATGGGAAGACCATCCTGGCAATGAAATCAACTGCGGCTCATGACACCATATCAAGAATCGTCCCGAACCTTAGTCCCCAGGCTGGAGTCACCCTCAATCGCGCCGACGTCCGCTACGTCGTAACCGAGCATGGTATCGCCTACCTTCACGGTAAAAATATCCGCGAACGATCCATGTCGCTTATCTCCATAGCCCATCCCAAATTCCGTCCCTGGCTCATAGAAGAGGCGAAGAAGCGTGGACTGATCTATCAGGACCAGGCGTACTTACCCGGCGAGAGAGGCAGATATCCGGAAAACCTCGAAACATACAGAACCACGATGACAGGTTTGCAGATATTTTTGAGGCCTGTAAAGATTACAGACGAGCCTCTTCTCAAGGATTTTTTTTATTCCCTCTCTGACAGAAGCCTCCACCGAAGGTTCATGTCATGGCGGACGGACATACCCCATGAACGGTTGCAGGATTTCGTCATCATCGACTACACAAAGGAAGTCTCCATCCTGGCCATCGTCGGATCTAGTGAAAACGAAATCATAGTGGGACTTGGCCAGTACGGCATTGACGAGGCAACGCACACGGCTGAGGTTGCCCTTGCCGTGCGGGATGACTATCAGAAAAGAGGGATCGGCACCGAGCTCCTGTCCTACCTCACGTACCTGGCAAAGCGCGAAGGCTTGCTCGGCTTTACGGCTGAAGTCCTTGTCGAAAACAATGCTATGCTGCAGGTATTCGAGAAGGGCGGATTTGACATCACTAAGCAAATTGAAGCCGGCGTATATGATCTAAAAATGGCATTCAGGACTCCCGAGAGCGGACGTGAAATGTGAGAAGCCGTTCCATGTACGAGACACACTGAAAGATAATGCAGATTTTTGCATTCCAGTAACGCTAAGAGATTATTTGGTCCATAATAAAACTTTTATGAGGTATGACAAATGTACAAGCTGGTCGTAACATCCATGCATCCCAATGCGGGCAAGACAAGCATCATAATCGGTTTGGCGAAGGCGCTAAACAGGAAGATAAGATACGTGAAGCCCTTTGGAGACAGGCTTCTCTATCGCAAGAAGAGGCTCTGGGATTATGATTCCACGCTCATTAACAACATATTCTCCCTGGGAGAGGACCCTGCGGAGATGAGCATCGGCTTTGACCATTCCAGGCTCTGGTACATTTACGATAAGGAGACGACTGCGCAAAAGATCCGGGAGCTCGAGGCAAGCACCGCCAAAGACAGCGACGTCCTTTTTGTGGAGGGCGGAAAAGAACTCTCATACGGGGCATCTGTTCACCTTG
Organism: Syntrophales bacterium; assembly: GCA_035685925.1. Classification (GTDB taxonomy): domain Bacteria; phylum Desulfobacterota; class Syntrophia; order Syntrophales; family UBA2185; genus Fen-1135. Next base: position 6,754 of record DASRZZ010000063.1, read on the forward strand.
ATGCGATATCGCTCGCAAGAGCGCTCGACGCCGAACTAGTAATTGTGGTTAGCGGCAGAGATGATACGATTATCGACGACATCGTCTTTTTAAAAAACAATGTTAATTTGAAAGACGTCAAGTTCAAAGGAATTATCATTAACAAGGTTCCCAACCTCGAGGATTTTGTAAATATCCACATTCCCAAGCTAAAATTATTAAATATGCATGTACTCGGGATAATCCCGTATTACGAGGAGCTGCCGCGATTTACAGTTAATTTTCTGGCTGATCGTCTGTTCGCAAAAGTCATTGCAGGCGAATCTTTCCTGAACCGCCCTGTCAAGAACATCATCATCGGCTCAATGTCGGCAAGCGCAGTTGTAAAGATCCCCGTATTTCATGAGGAGAAAAAGGTCGTCATCACGAGCGGCGACCGTCATGACATGATTGCCGCGGCCCTCGAAGGCGATACTGCGGCTGTTGTCCTCACCTGCAATATCGAACCTATGCCGGAGCTCATCGCGAAGGCAACGGAGCGCCAGATTCCCCTCCTCCTCGTATCACCGGATACGTACCAGATCGCCAAGCAGGTAGATTCCATGGAGCCGCTCCTTCAGAAAGAGGACACAGACAAAATAGCTCTCCTCGAACAGATTATCAAGAAGCACGTCAACATCCAGGAGTTTCAGAGGCCATAGGAAACATAGCTATGATCAATCCTGAGGTCTTCAGAGAGTATGACGTCCGGGGCGTCGTCGACAAGGACCTGACTTTTAAATTCGCCTACGATCTCGGACGCTCTCTCGGAACATTCTCAATCCCCCGGGGAGTCAGAGCTATGGCCCTCGGAATGGACTGCCGTCTCAGCTCCCCAGCCTACCGTGATGCTATAAGAAAAGGGGCCAATTCGACGGGCATTGATATCATCGATTGCGGACTCTGCGCCACACCCATGCTTTATTTTGCCATACGCCTCTATAATGCCGATGGCGGTGTGATGATTACGGGGAGTCACAATCCGCCAGAATTCAACGGTTTTAAGATATGTGTGGGACCAGATACCATCTACGGTGCCGATATCCAGGCGCTTCGAACAATCATGGAGAAAGGCACCTACATATCAGGAAGCGGGACTTCCCGACAAGTCGATGTCTCAAAAAGCTATGAAGATTACTTGTTCAAAAATGTCGAGATAAAGAGAGGATTGAACATCGTCATAGACGGCGGAAACGGCGTGGGCGGACTCTTTGCCCTTCCCCTGTTCAAACGATTCGGCTGTAATATAACGGATATTTACTGCAATCCCGATGGTCGCTTCCCCAACCATTTTCCCGATCCAACGATTCTTGAAAATCTGAGTGAACTCATCTCTCTGGTGAAAGAGAAGAAGGCAGACATTGGTATAGCCTACGACGGCGATGCCGACAGGATTGGCGTGGTGACGGACAGAGGCGATGTTCTGTGGGGCGATGAGTTGCTCCTGCTATTCTCCAGATTCATCCTCAAGAAATCACCGGGCGCAACCATCATAGGCGAGGTCAAGTGTTCACAAAAGCTCTATGATGACATTGAAAGGCATGGCGGCAGGTCAATCATGTGGAAGGCCGGCCACTCGCTGATCAAAGGCAAGATGCGGGAGGAAAAAGCCCCCCTTGCCGGTGAGATGAGCGGCCATCTCTTCTTCGCCGACAGATATTTCGGATATGATGACGCCATCTATGCCTCTCTCAGACTCCTCGAGATCATATCTACCACACGGCATAAAATCAGCGACATCCTTGCCGACGTGCCCCGGACATTCACTACCCCCGAAATCAGGGTAGGTTGTCCTGACGACATCAAATTTAACGTAGTCAATGAGGTCAAAGAGTACTTCCGGAAAGACTATAAGATTATCGACGTCGATGGCGTCCGTATTCCTTTCGGAGACGGATGGGGCCTCGTACGTTCATCCAATACCCAGCCTGTATTAGTGCTTCGGTTCGAGGCCTTAACGGAGGAACGCTTGCAACAGATAAAGAAAACCGTGGAGGATGTCCTTTACGATATAATGAAAAAGTATATACAGTAATCACCTGCCATAAATCTTCCCGCTGTCCTCTCCGATAAATCGCCCACAAAGAAAACAGAACACGGCCGCTACAATAAATGCCACGGGCGTTATGAGCAGGGCATTCCTGAGCCCCCAACGGTCTGACAACCATCCCAATGCAGCAGGGGACATGGCATCTCCGAGTGCATGTATAACAAGAATATTGACTGCAAAGGCCCGCGCTCGAAGACCCGGAGCCGTTACATTTACTATTATGGTATTGAGGGGCCCCGTATTTAAGAACAGGAAGAATTCCGCAAAAAACATCGCCCCAAGACAAGTACTAACCGAATGGGTGACCAGGGCGTAGACTGCCAAGGGCGCTCCGATCACAAAGCCCCAGCCGGAAACCATAAGGTACCCCTTCCCCGTCTTCGCCTGCAGAAAGTCGCCCAACCAACCGCCGATAAGAGTTCCTGTTACACCTGCAAGTACTGTAATCACGCCAAAATAAGTGTTTCCCTGGGCCAAATCGAGCTCATGAACACGGTATAGAAAAGTGGGAACCCACTGCGCCAGGCCCCCCATGGCAAATGTCATGGCAGTCATGGCCAGAGTATTGATGACATAGGAACGATTGGAAAATAGGAGTACATAGTCCGTTCTTGCCGGCAAAGGGATAGCTGAAATTTTCCCCTCCGTCGCACCCCGTTGGGGTTCACGAAGGAACCACACTGGGATGGCCAGAAGAATACCGGGCAGTCCGACTACGAAGAACGCTGCCTGCCAACCAAACCTTTCTCCAAGAATTCCCCCCAATAGATAGCCAAGGGCGCTCCCTACAGGGATAGCGAGATAAAAATACGAGAGTATGCGCCCCCGTTTTTCTCTCGGAAAATAGTCGGAGAGGAGTCCCGGAGAAATGGTACCAAAACTCGCCTCGCCGATCCCCACAGACATGCGAGCCAAAAGCAGGGAGCCGTAACTCGCAGCAAGGCCTGAAAATGACGTCGCCACACTCCAGACAGCGACACCGGCAGAGGAAATTGTCACACGGCTCATGTGGTCTCCCACCCAGCCCAACGCCGGAGCAGATATCATATAACAAAGCATGAAGGCACTGCCCAGCAGACCCAGCGACGTATCCGTCAGTGTGAACGAGTCTTTAATAAACGGAAACACCGCATATATTACCTGCCTATCGACGTAATTCAAGAGGTTCACCGCAAGGAGCAGTGAAAGGGCATAGTAGCTGTATCTGGACTGCAATGAAGATTTCATCATGGGATAGAACTTAAGGATGATTCTCTTGAATGTGCTTTTAGCACGTGACTCGACAAAAAACAATCTATGTGAAAGCCTGCAGATCGGCACAGCCTCAATCCACGCTACCCGATACGCGATCAGATGCGACAAATCAAAGAATTTATTATGTATGTTTTTACCTACGGATATACGTACAATAATTTATAAAGAAAGAACTTTGACTTGTTCTCATATTAATTGATACGAAATATACAAATCCTTCTCGGTTCGATGAAGGCCGCCTATTTTAATGCTTTGATAGGATGTGAAACATCAAGACCACAGAGACCCTACGATGAGAAAGGAATAATGGAGATGGGGACAAGTAGAAAGAATAA
>DASRZZ010000064.1:0-20867 GCA_035685925.1 Syntrophales bacterium
GAACCGATGAATAACGGTTTTGCAGACCGCTGCCTTAACCACTTGGCTATGCCGCCAAATAAATGGAGCGGGCGAACGGATTTGAACCGTCGACGTCCACCTTGGCAAGGTGGCACTCTACCCCTGAGTTACGCCCGCTCATTCAGTACGTTTTCGTATATCAAGTTGAGCACATTTGTCAACAGAAATTCATTTCACAATATTATTTTGCCCCGAGGCCGCTGCCGTTTCCACCAGCCATTTTACGGCTTCCAGATATGCTGACGTGTCATGTAAAAAAATATCGTTGTGATTAGCCCCTGGAATTTTTAGAAATTTCTTATACCGGGACGGACTTGCTTCAAACAGAAGCCGCCCTTCAGAAAAGGAGATGATATGGTCGAACTCTGCGTGAATAACAAGAGTGGGTTTATCGAACCTGCGCATCTTATCCAGATTGCGAAAGCCCTGCTCTTCACTTATCCCCAAAGCCCGCATGCTAATTCCGAAAAGGCCAAGCAAGGGACCCGCATAGGCAAAGCCACTGTCAATGATGAGGCCATCAATCTGATCTCTGTAATGATATGCCAGTTCCAGGGCCGGAGCGCTTCCGAGAGATCTCCCCATCACTATGATAGGTCCCGTGTATCCCTTTTTCATGAGATGGCCCTTAATGAAAGCGAGAACGGTGTGACTGTCCCTCATTATGGCTGTAACCGTCGGTCTCCCCGTAGATCGCCCGTAGCCGCGGTAATCAACCGGGAGAAAATTTATGCCCATATCGGCATAGACAAGTCCCAGGTAATCATAATCGGCCACAATCTCCCCATTGCCGTGAAAGAACACTATCGTGGCAGCCCGAGCCCCTGCCAGATGTAACCTCGCGCCAACCACAACATCTTTTTCAACCGGAATACTGATCGATTCGGCAGCTTCGCCATCAGCCGATACACCCCATTCTGGACGCGGATAGAACAAGGAGGCTGATATCATGGCGCGATCAAAGACCGAATAATCCATGTCAGAAATATCATTCATTGCGGTTTTTTCTTATCTCCCCAGCATATTCCTGTAAAACTTCATTAAGTAATCTATCCCTGAGTAGATGGAAAGCACCAGGGCGAGGTACAGTATCACAGTCCCGACTACATGGGCATCTGCACCCAAAAAAGGATAATGAATCATAAGTGCAGATACGGCAAATATTTGACAAAGGGTTTTTCGCTTACCGAGTTGACTTGCCTGAATGACATAACCTTCCGATTGGGATATCGCTCTCACGCCATCGACAACAAAATCCCTGATGATTATGATAGCGACGACCCATGCGGAGATACGACCTATGGGAATCATTAAGATCATCGCCGTGTTGACGATAAGCTTATCCGCAATAGGATCCAGGAATTTCCCCATAACAGTCACGATGCCATACTTTCTCGCAAGATATCCATCAAGGAGATCCGTGAGGGCAGCAAGAATGAACAACCCCGCAATGACAAGGCTTCCGGTACGCCCGGGGGACAAAAGCAGAAAAAATAATACGGGAATGATAGTAACCCGAAGAAGGGTTATTGTGTTGGGAAAGTTTAGAAGGGCCCCCTTTTCCCTCATATCCGGCAGCCTGACAATCGATTTTTTTATGAGACCAATCATCGCAATGCCCATGCCTATTTTCTGTTCTTGGGAATTTTTTTCCAGTCTGCCAAAAATGTCTCTATCCCCCTGTCAGTCAGAGGATGCCTGGTAAGCTTTTCTAACACATTAAAAGGTATTGTGGCGATGTCAGCTCCCATAATGGCCGCTTCAAGCACATGTAATGGATGTCTTATGCTCGCTACGATAATCTCTGTTTCAAAACCGTAGTTATCAAAAATTGTGATAATCTGTTCCACTATCCCCATTCCGTCGTGAGAAATATCATCAAGCCTCCCAACAAAAGGGCTGACATATGCTGCGCCTGCCTTCGCCGCCATCAGGGCTTGCAGAGGAGAAAATATCAGCGTCTGATTAACCTTGATTCCTGTGTCTGCAAATATCCTGGTTGCTTTCAAGCCCTCTTTGGTCATGGGAACCTTTATTACGGCATTATCACCGAGTTTCACCAGCTTTTTCCCTTCCTGGACCATTACCTTTGCCTCTGAGCCGACAATCTCCAGACTCACCGGCCCGTCAACCACCTCAAGAATTTCTTTTACAACCTCTTCGAATCCCATCATCTCCTTGGCGATCAATGAAGGATTGGTAGTCACCCCGTCAACCATACCCATGCTGATGCCTTCCTTGATATCGCTAATGTTCGCAGAATCAATAAAGAATTTCATGAGGCCCCCTGCGCTTTTTTCGTTGAGTGCTCCGACATATACTTTTCGAGGCACCCTTCACTGCAAAAATATACATCCTGACCGTCAATAGATGCCTTATGGGCTTGGCTCAGCGGCACGTACATATGACAGTATGGATCCTCCACAAGATCCTCGCCCTGTGTTGTAGACACCTGATGCTCACGCATGTCCCGACGCTTAAGTTCAGGTGAAAGGATTATCCATTTGGCCAGCCTGTAAACAACATAAACTATAAAGAAGAAAATTGCTAAACGGATTAGGCTAAGCATGGCTCCCCACTTGCCCGATACAAATATACCTTATTTTCATCATCAAGTCTCTCCGCTAGTCCGCGGATAGAGATCCCGTATACCGGATGAATAACATATGATGCTATTTCACATAGAGGTTCCAGGACAAATCGTCTCTTGTGAAGGTCGGGATGAGGGATTACCAGGCCATCTTCCTCTATTACATCCTGGCCATAAAAAAGGATATCAAGGTCAATAATCCTCGGGCCCCATTTGGGTCCTTTGACCCGTCCCATCATGTCTTCTATCCCTTGCAGGCCTTTCAGGAGCTCATGTGGATCCAATACGGTTCTTATTTCGGCGACGAGGTTAATAAACCAGTCCTGCTTTTCAAATCCGAAAGGCTCCGTCCGGTAAAGGCATGACTGCCTCAGGACCTTTGTACCGCTGACTTGCGAAAGGCGACAAAGGGCCTCCGCGCACCTCGCCGCAGGATCATCGAGATTTGAGCCTATGCCTACAAACGAGATAACTCCGCGACTATCAACAGATGATCGAACGTGCACGTAAAGTCACTTCCCCCGCATACCTAAGACATCCTGCATATCATATAAGCCGTTTTTCTGATTCACGATCCACTTAGCCGCAAGTATCGCTCCCCTTGCAAAATTATCCCGGCTGTGGGCCCGGTGAATAAATTCCAGTCTCTCGCCGACACCGCCAAACATAACTGTGTGTTCCCCCACTATATCACCGGCCCTCAGTGTTTGAATACCGATCTCGGATTTTGTCCTTTCACCAATCATGCCTTTCCTAGTAAAGACAGCCACCTTTTCCAGGTCTCGCCCGAGTTTCTCTGATATTATCTGTGCCATTTTCATCGCCGTCCCACTCGGAGCATCCTTTTTCAGATGATGATGAGCCTCGACTATTTCGACATCGTAATCCTCGCCGAGTACGCCGGCGACGTAGTCCAGAACCTTGAACATGACATTCACGCCGATGCTCATATTGGGCGAGAGGACACAGCGCGTCCCGGCCGCAGACTCCTTGATTTTTGCCATTTCATCCGCTGTGAATCCCGTCGAACCAATAACTATAGCACGGCTTTTCCCGCGGGCGACGTCGAGATGACCTACTGATACCCCATGATTCGTAAAATCAATGACCACGTCGCCTTTTTCAATACATGCTGTGAGATGATCATCCACAAGAACGCCCATTTTACCGAGACCAAGTCTCTCCCCTATATCCTGGCCGATAAGAACATGCCCCTTCTGCTCTACGGCACCCGCCAATTTTATCTCATGGGCCTGGGAAAGAAGGCTTATAATCCTGCCCCCCATCCTGCCGCCAGCACCGGTAACAATGGCTTTGATCATCCGTTTTCTCCTAAGTATTACCAAACCATTTTTTTAGTCTAATCCTAATCATGAGATCAGCCCGTAATTCCTCATCACGGCCTTAAGCTTCTCATAGTTGCTATCTGACATTTTGCACATGGGAAGACGCACATCGTACGAAATCTTGCCCATCATGAAAAGCGCCGCCTTTACCGGCACAGGGTTAGTTTCTATAAAGAGGGCATCAATCAATGGAACCAGTCTGTGATGCATTTCCTTCGCCTTCCTGGTTTCACCTGCCTCAAAGGCGTCTACCATGGCAGCCATGTCCGCTGGCACGATATTGGAAACAACAGAAATAACTCCTCTGCCGCCGATTGACAATAAGGGAAACGTGAAAAAATCATCGCCGGAAAGGACGCCGAATTTTTCGCCGCAGAGACTAATTACATCCTGCATCTGCTTAAGAGAACCCGATGCCTCTTTGATTCCCACGATGTTGCTTATCTTCGCGAGCCTGGCAACAGTTTCCGGCATGAGATTAACGCCCGTCCTGCTGGGAATATTGTACGGGACAATCGGAATCGGAACACTTTCCGCGACAGTCTTGAAGTGCTGATAAAGGCCCTCCTGCGTCGGCCTGTTGTAGTAAGGGCAGACCATCAACGCCCCATCCGCACCGGCCTCGTAGGCATGCTTTGTCAACCGCAGAGCTTCAACAGTGCTGTTCGAACCTGTGCCCGCGATGACGGGAACCCTTTTCTTTACGGCGTCTACGGTTATTTCTATCACCCTGTCATGTTCCTCATGAGATAGGGTTGAGGATTCCCCTGTTGTACCGCAGGGGACAATACCGTCGGTTCCATTCTTGATCTGAAACTCAATGAGTTCCCTCAGGGACGGTTCATCCACTTTTCCTTCGTTGAAAGGCGTGACAATCGCCACAATTGCTCCACTAAACATAATCCCTCCTTATCTTAAAAAATCGGGAATCTCCTCTCCCCTGATTAAATCCGCGTAAACCTCTCTTTTTCTGATTATATAAAATTTGTCGTCCCTGACAAGAACTTCCGGTATCCTTCCTCTCGAATTATAGTTGGATGACATTGTGAACCCATATGCCCCGGCGCTCATAACCGCGAGCAGCTCCCCCCTTTCAAATCTAAAAGTCTTTCTTCCCTTGGCCAGATAATCCCCGGATTCGCAAATTGGGCCGACCACATCTGCTATTATTTCCTCTCGTTCTTTTTCAATCACTGGCCGGATCTGATGGAATGAATCATACAAACTGGGACGCATCAAATCGTTCATGCCCGCATCAGTGACGATGAAGTTCTTCCCGTCATTGCTTTTCGTAAACAGAACCTCTGTTACGAGAATTCCTGCATTGCCTACAATTACCCTTCCCGGCTCAAAAATGAAAGTACATTTTATGTCGCTTGAAGCATCAATAATCGCCTTGGCGTATTCAGAGGGATGAGGGGCATCCTCCTTATCGTAGGTAATGCCGAGCCCTCCTCCCAGATCTAGATACCGGATATCCATTCCCTCTTCCCTGAGGAGCCGGAAAAGCTTCTTGAGACGCTTGAGGGCATCAAGGAAGGGAGAAATCTTTGTCACCTGAGACCCGATATGACAGCTCACACCTTTAACATCCAAATGTTTCAGCATCCTAGCCCGCCGGTATTCTTCCATGGACTTCTTAATATCGATCCCGAACTTATTGCTCTTCAAACCCGTCGATATGTGGGGATGGGTCTCTGGATCCACATCTGGGTTGACCCTTAATGCTATAAGAGCCTTCTTTCCCAGCCTTTCGGCACAGCTATTGATTACCTCTAGCTCCTGGGAAGACTCCGCATTAAACATGAGAATGTCCAACTTGAGAGCATACTCGATCTCATCGACTTTTTTCCCTACTCCGGAATAAACAACTTTACGGGTGTCAACGCCCGCTTGGAGGGCTCGATACAACTCCCCCCCTGAGACTATATCTACTCCGCTTCCCTCAATAACAAGAATCCTGAGGACGGCAATATTTGAATTAGACTTGACGGCAAAGCATGTAATATGTGGAACAGTGGAAAAAGCCGCATCAAACACCCGGAAATGCTGTTTTAATGTCCTTTGACTGTAGAGATAAAATGGCGTACCCACGGCGCTGGCAATGGCCGTGACAGGAACTTCTTCGCACCATAGCTTATCATGTTTGTAATGAAAGTAATTCATCCACGCTCGGTCTCGAAAAAATAGTTCTTCCGCCTGGATTGATTCATTTCGGTCCAGCTTTTTCTTTTCCGTAAATATAGTCCGGACTGACCACAACTTCCCCGATATTGGACACCTGGCTACACAGTCCGTACAAATCACATACTGTGACGCGATACGAATAAAGATACCCAGCCTTAATTCCAAAGTCCAGATAGGTCACAACATTGGCCTTTTCTTTCGTAAGCTTTGGGTCATTGAATGTAATGTCGGCCATAGCAGCGTATTGAAGCGGACAGCCTGGGCATGTAGCCGCTTCTGCACGAAGTTCACTCCTCTCGATCCTGTATCTCTGACTGCTGCCTTCTCCATCCTGAATGGTCCAACGCAAAACAACCCCGCGATCCGTAAGACTCGCCTTCAGGTCCGAAATGGCTTTTGGCGGGGCAACGCCGGAGGGCCGCGGATCCCCTTTCTTGCCGCACCCGTGAAGGATACTCCCGAGGACCACAACAAAACACAAAAGGACAATTAGCAGTCTAACGATTCGTGTCACTTCCTTCTGCCTCTGATATTCTTGATCCGCAGGAAAACGTTTTTTTTCGAAGTTCCGCCAAGGCTCTTCTTTGAGTACACTGCCTGCTCTATCTTGAGATTAGCATAGATATCTTCTTTAAAACTTCTATGGAACCGCCGGAACTCCGTCAATGTCAAATCAGCCATGTCCCTTCTCTTCTCAATACTATAGGCAACGAGACGCCCGACTACTTTATGGGCCTCTCGGAAAGGGACACCCTTCATGACCAGATATTCAGCTACGTCCGTCGCCGTTGAAAACCCGCCAGAGGCGCCTTTGAACATTTTCTCCCTGTCGAATTTCAAATGCCCGACCATTTCAGACAGCATGCGGACGCATTCCTTCACCGTATCCACAGAATCAAAAAGCGCCTCCTTATCCTCCTGGAGGTCCCTGTTATATGTCATGGGGAGTCCCTTCATCACCGTGAGCAGGGCCACTAGATCCCCATATACGCGTCCCGTTTTCCCCCGTATAAGCTCAGCCACGTCGGGATTTTTCTTTTGCGGCATGATGCTGCTTCCTGTGGTAAAGGCGTCAGATATCTCGACAAATTTAAACTCATCCGTCGACCAGATAACAAGGTCTTCACAGAAGCGGCTCATGTGCATCATGAGAAGAGAAGCAACGAAGACAAATTCGACAACAAAGTCACGATCCGATACGGCGTCCATGCTGTTATGAGATATTTCCGGAAATTTCAGCAGTCTGGCAACATAATGCCTGTCTATCGGCAGTGCTGTCCCTGCAAGCGCTGCCGCTCCCAGGGGCATGACGTTCACTCGTTTGTGGCATTCCCGCAATCGCTCCTCATCCCTATCAAGCATTTCCCAGTAAGCGAGAAGATAATGGGCTAAGAGTACAGGCTGTGCCTTTTGCAAGTGAGTATACCCCGGCAGAATGGTCTTCTCTTCCTTAACGGCTAGATCGACAAGGGATGCCTTCAGCCGTGACACCAGTTCGACAATCTGCGCGATCTCATCCCTTAAATACATCCGGACATCCAGCGAGACCTGATCGTTTCTACTCCTACCTGCATGAAGTTTGCCGCCCGCTGCTCCTGTTTTCTCGATCAATTTCCTTTCCACTGCCATGTGGATATCCTCATCCTCAGGCCTGAAGGTAAAATGCCTTTTTTCGATTTGATGAAGGATGTCCGTAAGCCCCTTAACTATGATCCTCTCATCTTGCTTCGAGATGATTCCTTGTCTGCAAAGCATCCGGGCATGGGCGATGCTGCCCTCGATGTCATAGCGATAGAGGCGCTTGTCAAAATGAATTGACGAGGTAAAGTCTTCTACCGTCTTAGCTGTCGGCTCGCTAAACCGCCCGCACCATGGTTTTTTTTGTTTCCCTGACATCTGCCCGTCCTCACGCTTTTCCTCTTTTTATCAATGCTTGAATCTTCATCCTCAGGGCATTAAGCCTAATAAAGCCTGTCGCGTCCTTCTGATCGTACACTTTGTCTTTCTCAAAAGTGACAAATTCCTCGCTGTAAAGCGAGTTTGGTGACTTGCGTCCGACAACCATACAGTTCCCTTTATACAATTTCAGGCGCGCTGTTCCCGTGACATTTTCCTGCGTTTCATCCACGAATGTCTGCAGAACCTTCATCTCCGGCGAGTACCAGAAACCGCTGTATACAAGCTGCGCGTATTTGGGAATCATGGAATCCCTCATCAACATCACTTCCCGGTCCATCGTAATGGACTCTACCGCACGATGGGCCGCCCAGAGAACGGTGCCGCCAGGCGTTTCATAAACACCCCTCGATTTCATACCGACAAATCGGTTTTCCACCATGTCGACCCTGCCGATACCGTTGGCCCCCGCTATTTTATTGATGCTCTGGAGAAGCTTTGCAGGACTCATCTTCACTCCATTGATCGCCGCAGGATTCCCTTTCTTGAAATCGATTTCCACGTATGTAGCAACGTCAGGCGCCCTTTCCGGCGCTGTAGTCAATACAAACATGTCTTCATGCGGCTCCATCCACGGATCTTCGAGGATCCCCCCTTCGTGAGAAATGTGTAGAAGATTCCTGTCGCTGCTGTACGGCTTTGCCTTGGTTGTGGCCACAGGAATGCCGTGCTTCTCGGCGTAATCGATCATGGACACTCTCGAATCAAAGAGCCACTTTGGGTCCCTCCACGCCGAGATGACCCTGATGGCGGGGTTCAAGGCAGTGTACGTCAGTTCGAATCGCACCTGATCGTTTCCCTTGCCCGTGGCACCATGAGACACTGCATCAGCCCCTTCGAGAGCGGCAATCTCAATTTGTCTTTTCGCGATGAGAGGCCTCGCGAGCGATGTGCCCATGAGATAGGTTCCCTCATAGACAGCATCGGCCCGCATAGCCGGATAGACAAAGTCTCTTACGAATTCCTCCTGCAAATTGTCTATATAGATCTTGCTCGCGCCAGTTTTTTGTGCCTTCTCCTTGAGACCGTCCAGTTCTTCTTCCTGACCTATATCGGCGGCGAAAGCAATTACCTCGCACTTGTATGTCTCAATCAACCACTTCAGAATGACAGATGTATCCAATCCTCCCGAATAGGCCAGTACAACTTTTTTCACATCACCTGACAAGATCTTATCCTCCTAGAATCAATATCTCCATGACTGCCTTCTGCACATGAAGGCGATTCTCCGCCTGATCGATTACGACGGACTGGGGTCCGTCGATAACATCGTCCGTTATCTCCTCGCCCCGGTGGGCGGGTAAACAGTGCATGACAATAGCATCTTTCCGCGCCAGGGCAAGTATTTCCTTATTGACCTGATACTTTCTGAATATTTTTTCCCTCTCTTCTTTTTCGGCCTCCTGACCCATGCTCGTCCAGACATCCGTATAGATCACATCTGCATCCTTAACGGCATCAGCGGGATCACGATAAAGAGCTATGCGGCCCTGAGCATTTTTCGTGCCCCTTTCCAATATATCATTATCCGGCTCGTATCTCTCAGGACATGCCAGGCTTAGCCGGATGGGAAGCTTCGCTGCGGCGTCGATCCACGAGTTTGCGACATTGTTGCCATCTCCCACATACGCGATCTTCACCCCTTCATATATGCCCTTTTTTTCAATAACGGTGAAAAGATCGCTCAAAATCTGACACGGATGCTGCTGGTCTGTCAGGCCATTCATAACGGGAATAGTCGCATATCGCGCGAAGTTTTCCACAAATGATTGAGAATACGTCCTTATGACAACTGCGTCCAAGTACCTTGACATGACCCTTGCTGTATCGGAAATATTTTCACCCCTGCTGACCTGGGTATCGCGATTGTTGAGGAACAAAGCCATCCCTCCCAATTGATAAATGCCAACCTCAAAAGATATTCGGGTTCGTGTAGACGATTTATCAAAAATCATCCCCAGGGTCTTCCCAGCAAGCGGCGTATAGGGCACACCAGCCTTGAGCATCTTTTTAACTTTATCAGCCTTTTCGAATACCGCCTCAAAATCATCTTGTTCAAGATCATAGAGGCTCAAGAAATCTTTTTTCATTTATTGCCAAGCGCCTCGTCCAAAATTGCAACAGCGGCATTTACATCTTTCTCTGTAATAGTCAGTGGCGGGACAAACCGCAGAACATTTCCGCTGACGCAATTAATCAACAACCCCCGGTCCATGCATGCATTGACTATCGGCAACCCGTCAATGCTCATCTCAATTCCTATAATTAAACCTCTACCCCTTACATCCTTTACGACGGATGACCTGTCTTTCAGCTCGTGCAACCTCTTTATGAAATGATCCCCGACCTTTCTCACGTTCTCCAGAATACCGTCCTTTATGATCGTCTCAAGAGTCGCCAGCGCTGCAGCCATGGCAAGCGGATTTCCACCGAATGTAGAGGCATGATTGCCCGGCTGAAAAGCAGATGCGACGCGATCGGTGGCCATCATCACACCTATGGGAAAGCCATTACCCACAGCCTTTGCCAGTGTGACAATGTCAGGCTTCACTTTATAATGTTCATAAGCGAAAAGGGTTCCCGTCCTTCCCATCCCCACCTGAATCTCGTCAAGAATCATGAGTATTCCCTTTTCATCACAAATTCTCCTGACCATAGAGAGATATTTGTCATCAGGAATCCTTATACCTCCCTCTCCTTGAATCGGCTCAAGCATGACGCCACATGTCTTATCTGTAATTGCACCGCGCAGTGCAGAAATATCATCAAACGGCACATATTTAAATCCCTCAAGAAGCGGCGCAAAGCCAACTTGAAACTTAGTCTGTCCGGTGGCAGTCACCGTGGCAATCGTACGCCCGTGGAATGAATCCTTCATTGTTATCAGTTCATTTTTCCCCTTCCCCATGTTCTCATAGGCATACTTCCTGGCAAGTTTTATTGCGGCCTCGTTTGCCTCCGCCCCGCTATTGCAGAAGAATGCCTTATGCGCAAAAGAATTCTCCAAGAGCTTCCTGGCATAAAGAATCTGCGGTTCTATATAGTACAGGTTGGACACATGAGTGAGAACCTCCGCCTGCTTCTTTATCGCCTCAACCACTTTGGGATGCGAATGTCCCAAGCTGCAAACAGCGATACCTGCAACGAAATCGAGGTATTCTTTCCCGTTGCTGTCCCAGACCTTTGCACCGGAGCCCTTCACCAGCACTATAGGAAAGCGTTTGTAGGTAGACATAATATATTTGTCTGACAGAGCCAGCAATTCATCTGTTGTCATTTGTAAAACACCTCACTGAAAAGACCTCATAGCACTATTTCTGTTCCTATCCCTCTATCCGTGAAAATCTCGAGAAGTACGGCATGATTCAGACGCCCTTCTATAATATGGGTTTTTTTACACCGCTGTTGAGTGCCTCAAGACAGCACTTAACCTTCGGATACATGCCTCCGCTTATAGTCCCGCCATCTATCATGCTGACAACGTCCCTGTCCTTATGGTATTGACCAACTCCCCGTCCGCACTGATTACGCCTTCCACTGCCTTGCCGCCATGCTGATTTATAAGACCGGCAATTTCCTTATTGACCATGCCTACAAGAACCATCTCAACGATGCCCATGGTTTCTTCGTCAGTTACCCGCATGCCATGGACGAACTTAGAGTCCCTGCCAAGTTTCTTCAGGAAGTTGCCGATCTGAGGGACCACCTCCGTGAATCACCACGGGATGGATGTCGATATACTTCATCATTACCACATCCTTGGCGAATAAATCCTTCAACTCAGCATCGACCATGGCATGACCGCCGTACTTGATTACGATGGTCTTATTATAAAACCTGCGTATATGAGGGAGGGCCTACAGCAGAATCTCGGCCCGCTCAATGGACTTCCCTATATTATCCATACCAATCTCCTATTCTATTATAGGATATATCTGCTTAAGTCCTCATCCTCTACGATGTTCTCAAGTTTCTCTTTCACATAATTGGCATCAATGACTACTTCCTTTCCCGCCATATCCGGGGCGTCGAAGGATATGTCATCCAAAAGGGTCTCCATAATGGTGTAAAGCCGTCTGGCCCCTATATTTTCCGTTCTTTCGTTCACCACCGCCGCCACTTCTGCAACCTCTGCAATTGCGTCATCCGTGAAGGACAGTTTAACCACTTCAGTGGCCATCATCTCAACATACTGCTTGATAAGGGCATTGTGGGGTTCCGTCAGGATACGGATGAACTCCTCCTTACCTAGTGAATCCAGTTCAACCCGGATGGGAAACCGCCCCTGAAGCTCAGGGATCAGATCCGATGGCTTCGACGAGCTGAATGCACCCGCCGAGATAAAAAGTATGTGGTCTGTCTTAACCATTCCATAGCGTGTGTTAACAGTGGAACCTTCCACAATAGGTAGAAGGTCCCTCTGAACACCCTCTCTCGAGACGTCCGGACCGTGCGTTGAATCGCTTCCCACGATCTTATCGATCTCGTCGAGGAATATGATGCCCGACTGTTCCACCCTATCCACGGCGGCTCTTGTAACCTTATCCATGTCAACCAGTCGCTGGGCCTCTTCCTGCTCTAGTAGTTCCAGTGCCTCCGGGACTTTCACTCTCCTCCTCTTTTTCTTCTGAGGAAAAATGTTTCCAAACATTTCTTTGATGTTCAAACCCATATCCTCGACGCCTGAAGATGTAAAGACTTCTATCATCGGGCCGCTTTTCACTTCAGAGATCTCCAATTCCACATAGCGGCTGTCAAGTTTCCCTTCCCGGAGAAGCCTGCGCATCTTTTCACGCGTATTATCAATTTGCAGCGGCTGCTCGACGTCATGAACATCCAAGTGTCTGTCCTCGATAAGATCCTCCACCTTCCTCTCCACAGGCTTTGGCGGAAGCAGAATGTCAAGAAGCCTCTCCTCAGCCAGCTCGGCTGCCTTGGGCTTCACATTCTGCTGCTCTTCAGATTTGATCATGTTCACTGCAAGCTCAACAAGATCGCGAACCATGGATTCCACATCCCTGCCGACATAACCGACCTCGGTGAACTTTGATGCCTCCACTTTTATGAAGGGAGAGTTGTCCAACTTCGCCAGTCTCCGGGCAATCTCCGTTTTGCCTACACCCGTTGGTCCAATCATGATGATGTTCTTGGGAGATATCTCTTCTCCCAGCTCCTTCGTCACATTCTGGCGCCTCCATCTGTTTCTTAGTGCAATTGCCACTGCCTTCTTGGCCTCACCCTGACCTATGATATACTTGTCCAATCTTTCCACGATTTCTCGCGGCGTTAATTGCTTAGATGACATACTAGTTTTCGCCTCTTCTCACCCTTCTATGCTTTTAGATTACAATCCTTGCGGCACTCGTCTCGACCTTATTCTCACGAGGGCACTACTTCGGTGTCTTATCGCCTCTGCTCTCCGCCTGCTGATTAATGTCCAATTCTTCAACGGTGATATTGTCGTTTGTATAAATACAAATTTCCGATGCAATCTTAAGAGCCTCTTTGGCTATCTCCGTCGCCGTCAAACCCGAATACCTGACAAGGGCGCGCGCTGCCGCCAAAGCATAAGCGCCTCCCGATCCTATGGCCATAACATCGTCATCCGATTCGATAACATCGCCGTTCCCCGATATGATCAAAAAGTGCTCCTTGCTGACGGCAATCATCAAAGCTTCGAGATGCCTCAATAACCTGTCCGTCCTCCAATCTTTCGTGAGCTCAACGGCCGCCCTCAATAGATTGCCCTTATACTGCTCCAGCTTCTGATCAAAACGGTCAAATAGGGTAAAAGCGTCGGCTGTTGCACCCGCAAAACCCACAATTACCTGATTGTTGTAAAGTCTGCGGACCTTTCTAGCACCGTGTTTCATGATCGTTACATCAACTGTAACCTGACCATCACCGGCAACCGTAACCTTTCCCCCGTGTCTGACGGCTAAAATTGTCGTTCCTGTTATATCCATGAGCGTCTAAGGCCTCCCGCAAAGAGTCTTCTTGATCACTTCACTTCACTTCTCTTCTCTCTCACTGTCATCGCTTATTTTAATTTCCTCTTTCTCGAACTGATCACATCTGGCCTTCGGATGGGCTTTATCGTAAACCTCCATCAGTCTGCCGACCGTGACGGACATATATTTCTGCGTCGTGGAAAGGCTTTCATGGCCAAGAAATTCCTGAATAGCCCTGAGATCAGCGCCTGCTTCCATCATATGTGTCGCAAAGGTATGTCTTAACATGTGGGGGCTTATCTTTCTTCCCAATCCGCTCGCAAGAACCAATTTGTCAAGGATCCGTGCCACACTCCTCGTGCTCAGCCTCGCACCTGCCCTGTTGATAAAGACGGGCTCGTCCGAGCCACTCTTAATATTTTCTGAAAGAACGTCATTCCTTTTATCAAGATATGTTCTCATCGCGATAACCGCTTTATCACCTATAGGGACCATCCGTTCTTTCTTTCCCTTTCCCCTGATCTTCATCAAACCCAGCCCATAATCCACATCACCCCGATTCAGACCCGCGAGTTCGGAGAGGCGGATGCCCGAAGAATAAAACAATTCAACAATTGCCTTGTCTCTCAAACTAAATGCATCTGTCGGGCTTTTCGAGTCGAGAAGGCAGAACATTTCTTCCACTGATAGGAATGTGGGCACATATTTTTCGATCTTCGGACCCTGAACCATCTGTCCCGGATTAACCTTTATCTTTCCCTTACTCTCAAGATAATTGAAGAAAGTCCTAAGAGCAGTTACTTTCCTCGATATGGTGACTTTCTTGAGCCTTTCACGATAGAGAGACCCCAGGAAGGCTCTGATTACCATATAGTCGATATCAATCATATTGCCGGCAGCATCTAATTTCTCAGATATGTTATTAGCATCAAGAAAGGCCTTAAACTGCCTGACGTCAGCGAGATAACTCTTCCTTGTATTTGGTGAGAGGTTTCTCTCAACATCCATGTGAAGCCCGAAAGCGGCGATTTGTTTTTCCATATCTCTCAAAAAATAAGAGCCACGAAATTTTTCTAAATAGAAGCACACCCGTACTTTCTCGTGGCAATACTTTAATGGTCACTTATTAATCGAAATTACATCTTTAATCCTGCAGACCATTATTACGATTATTGGTCTAGACTCTCAAATATCTCAATCGCCTCACATCTTATATTTCCCAAAATCGTCAGGAGAAAGATTCTCAAGAAATTCCTTCAATTTCTCATCTTTTAAATTGTCCAGATCGGTTATTTTCTTGCCGAAGTCAACATTTCTCGATTTTTCGATAACCTTTTCGTCCACAAATATAGGAGCACCGGCCCTCAACGCCAGGGCAATGGCATCGCTCGGTCGGGAATCAACGACTATTGTCTGTCCACCTCTCAGCAAATGGACATTGGCGAAAAAAGTGTTATTTCTTAGATCATGGATCTCAATTTGGATTAACTCTATATCGACGGCCTTCAGAATTTCATGCAGGAGATCGTGCGTCATGGGCCTGGAAAAAGTAATTTTTTCCAGTTCCGTCGCAATTGCACTTGCTTCAAAAAGGCCTATCCATATGGGAATGGCCTTTTTCTCATCCATATCTTTTAATATTACAATAGGCGTATTCGTCAGCGGATCTATCGTCAATCCGGCAACCTTCATCTTAATTAACATTCAGTAACCTCCCCCTCAAAGAATGTTGATACGCACCGGTAATCAATACAGACACCATCTTGCCGATCAGCTCATGACTTCCTCTGAAGTTTACAATCTTATTAGTCCGCGTCCTGCCCGACACATCTTGTCCGGAGTTCTTGCTTATTTCCTCAACAAGAATTTCCTCTGTGTTCCCTATCATGGCCTCATTTCTTTCCAAGGTATGCTTTTCTTGAAGCCCCTGGACAATTTTGAGTCTCTCTCTCTTCACGTATTCACTGACCTTGCCGCCAATTTTTGTCGCGGCAGTCCCTTCCCTTTCCGAGTATTTGAAAGAGAACAAGTTATCAAACCTGATTTTGTCCATCATGTCAATCGTTGCTTGAAAATCCCCGTCTGTTTCGCCGGGAAATCCCACGATAATATCTGAAGTAATGCTGATGTCGGGACAAACCGCCCTCAGTTTATGTACCCTATCAAAATAATCAGCCCTTGTATAACATCTATTCATCATTCCGAGAACCCTGTCAGAACCTGTTTGTACGGGAAGATGGATATGCTCACATAACTTATCAACCTCTGAAAAACATCGTACCAGCCTGTCGGATAGATCTTTTGGGTGCGACGTTGTAAATCTTATTCTTTCGATACCGCCGATCAGTCCGATTGCGTAAAGCAAATCTGCAAAGTCACTCCCATTGCCAATAGTCTTCCCGTACGAATTGACATTCTGCCCTAGAAGAGTAACCTCTTTGACACCTCGACCGGCCAGCACAGCAACTTCCTTTACGATGTCCGATAATAACCTGCTATCCTCCTTGCCACGGAGGTTGGGAACTACACAATATGAACAAAAATTATTGCATCCCTGCATTATTGTGACATAGGACGTCACTCTTCCATTTTCAGGAGGCGCCATCATGTCGAGGGACTTCACTGCCTCATGAAAATCTGTTCGTACTACTGGCAGTCCGGTCTTTTCGACAGCACTTATCAAATCCGGCAGATTGTGTATGTTATGTGTCCCAAAAACCAGATCGAGGTAAGGAACTTTTTCGATGAACTTCGGTCCCCACTGTTGCGCCAGACATCCCCCCACGCCGATTATGAGTCCGGGTTTTCTATTTTTAAATTTTTTCAACCTGCCCAATTGACTGCATGCCTTCTGTGCGGCTTTTTCTCTTATACTGCACGTATTGACAATGATAAGGTCAGCCTTCCCGACATCATCCACAACTGCATACCCAGAGTTCACCATCACCGCTGCAATCTTCTCTGAATCGTGCACATTCATCTGACAGCCAAATGTGTAAATAAATAAATTCTTCTCCAATCTCTTCAGCTTCCTAAATATTTATTGATAGCCATCTAAAACTGATCCAAGCCTACTTAATTTCAGACATCTCATCGACGGTGAAAACTCTGTCCACTGCACCCTATCACAGTTTACACTTGACCAGCACGAGTTTCTCACGAGCACGTTTCCCCTTACCGAGCTGTCATTTTTCCACTGATATCTGCCTTTTTTTAAAACCCTTAATGAATTTTAACTAACTAATATAACGGCAATTTATAGTCAACAAATATTTAGCTCTGAAAATATCAGTTAAATGTTTTTCAGTGAGAACCTTCGGCAGAATTGTGTCCTCAATAGCGTCCAATAACATGTAAAATTGAGGGATCAAAATACTTACGTAACCTGCAGGAATTTACTAATAGTGTCATCAAATAGTTTGCGCCTCATAGCAGTCTTTCGGCTGCATACAGTTACAGGACAGACTTTTGCAAGCACCGAACTATTACTATCGGTGTAGATTGTAAACTATAAACCGCTCCCGTTAGGAAGTTTGCAAAAAAGTAAAGGGGTTAAGAATGTCATCACTTAACCCCTTCTTCTTTTCTGGTGATCCCTGTCGGGCTCCAACCGACAACCTACCGATTAAGAGGTATGCTCTGCCCCACCCTCTTTGTTTGTACATCTTAGTATATGTTCGTATATCTTCACCCTTTTCCAAAGTCAAGGGCAGAGCACCTTCCCTATTTTTCTATATGTTAGAACGTTTTCAACTACACAAAAACCATACAGTGCCGGGGGAAGAGGAGCGGATACAATGCCCTACCCCCGGATCAGAGTATCTCGATGGGTATGACAAACAGGCTTCTTAGGAGCGAGTGAGGGTAATACCCGGGTGTTCTTCCAGAATTGGTTGGGTCGAAGGATAAACGTTAATCGTGTATGAATTACATGGAACAAAAAGAGTTTTCGAGGTGGTAATCGTTAAATCTACTTCCTATGCTTTTGTTTTTTCAATTTTTAGCTTCTATGGTACATCATAATTCATAGTCGTTATGGCTGAAAAAAAGCAGAGTCAATTGCCTATGCTGGCCCACAAACAATTAAGTGACCATGTCTCATCTCCGTTTAACTTCCGGTAACGGTCTGGGCAACTGAAGCGAATACTTTACTGAGGTTTTTACCTAACAGTGTAACTGCACTAATGATCACAAGCGCTATCAGTGCTGCGATCAGGCCGTATTCAATTGACGTAACCCCTTCTTCATCCTTGAAAAATCTTTTAATTTTTTCCATGGTTTTTATCCCCCGGCAAATTATGTTCAAGGTATAAGATTGTATTGAAATATGAAACGCGGCAATCGCTATGCCCAAGAGAAGAGGTTCATTAATTCGTGTTAGATCTGACAAATAACGAATTAATATAAAAATAATGTAGTACGCAACTCTCATACCGAAATATGTAGTGCAAATCAAGATAATTTTATCTTCTATTTGAGATAATACCTGTAGCATTTCAAAGGAAAATGGACAGATGAGGGGATAAAATGAGAGATGGACAATTCATTTGCTACAGAATTGGACAATTCTATTTATTGACAAGACCTGGAGATTTTTCCCTTGATGGTCACCCAATATAGGAGTATTCTGTAATTATTGGTTCCACCTGTCTGACCTCTAACCTTCTTGGCGTCGTATGCAGATCAGTTTCCAGAACATTCCAACATGGCACCTTCAGGATGGTATGCGTCCTTTCGGAGGCTTTTTATGTTTTGGTTTTCAATAAATCAAACAAATTAACCCGTAAAGGAGGGTTATAAACCATGGTAAAGAAAATCTTTGCACTGCTTATTTGCTTCATTGGCTTAACGATTTTTATATCTATATTAAATTGCCAAGGTTTAGTGAATACTATCACAC
Source organism: Syntrophales bacterium (assembly GCA_035685925.1). GTDB lineage: Bacteria > Desulfobacterota > Syntrophia > Syntrophales > UBA2185 > Fen-1135. Next base: position 18,952 of record DASRZZ010000064.1, read on the forward strand.
TCCCCAATGGTGAGGTTGTTCGGGACTTAAACGGAGAATGGGATGTTTGGGTAGAGTTCTATGGACCATGGATCTCTTTTAACAGCTATAAGGGAATCTGCAAGATAACGCAAAAAGGTAGTTCTTTCATAGGTGTCAGAATGATAGATGACAAGTACAATCCAAAAGGTAGTCAAATTTTTCGAGGTGAGCTCGATAAAAGTGGTATTAAGAATGTCCAGTATATATCAAATAGGTGGGACCCTATAGATGCCAAGGGCATAATCAGTGAGGGTGGAAACATAGTTATAATCAGCGACGGTGAGAAAATCAAGGTGACGCTAACCAGAAAATGAGGGGACTTCCCATTCCTACAGAACCGACAAGCCATTCACCAAACGCTTAACCCCGAAAGAAGGTATCCTAAAGAAAGGCCGATGGGTCCCGGTGACTTGGGGAACAAAGGCTCTGGAAGTTTCGACATGCTGGGGCTTACCCTTTGCTGGCCGGATCCCGGAAGGGGCACTGGGCGGTGAAACACAAGTCGGTAAAAGGCCGCCTGAAGCTGGCGCTTTCAAGAATCTAGGACCAAACCGATACCGGCCCATCCACGAACAGCAGCAAACTCTCTCTCTGAAGCTAGAGCCCACCAGGGGCATTGCGGAATTACCGGGACCTCGTTTTGGATCGCGAAGTTTAGGATACAGGTGATCGGGCTGTGGCATAGGTGGTTGAGTTGGAGATCGCAGAAGGCGCTGTTGTATTGGGAAACATTCAACCGGCTCCTGCAGCGGTACTGCAGCGGTACCCACTGCCGGCACCGATCGCCATCCATTCGGTCTACCGCGACGTAGTGAATTTGTGAACTGAGGAGCCGGATGCCTTAATTGGGCATGCCAGGATCTATGAGAGGCCATAGGAGAACCATTCCTGATCTACTCGACTTTTTCTGATTTGGCTCATCCATACAATACTTCAACCCACAATCGTTATCGCTGAAAACAAAAAGGCAGAGCCATTTGACCATGCCTTCCCATTTCGAAATTTGGATTTTATCTAATTTTTAAACTTTCTCATGATTCCTGCCATGCCAATCAAGCCAAACTACACCGAATGCCCGTGAATATTCAGGCCCCCAAACAATTAAATTTCTAGTCTTCGCCTAACTTCCGGTAATGGTCTGGGCAACTGAAGCGAATACTTTACTGAGGTTTGTACCTACCAGTGCAACAGCACCAATGATCACAAGAGCTATTAATGCTGCGATCAGGCCATATTCGATTGCCGTAACGCCCTCCTCATCCTTGAAAAATCTTTTAATTATTTCCACGTTTTCTTACCTCCGCAATAAATTTTGCTACTTTTCTACCTAACCAAGTAGTTTACTCATCATCGTTTTTAAGAGAAATCTCCAAAGCCCAACAAAAAAACAAGGGATAAGAAATCTTAAAACTGACCATCCTTTTTGTTAGAAAAAAGAGATACTTAATGATTATTCTGCAATAAAATTCCCCTTCCGGAGAGATTGTTTAACTTCCGGTTACGGTATTGGCAACTGAAGTGAATGTTTTACTGAGGTTTTTACCTAATAGTGTAACAGCACCAATGATCACAAGGGCTATCAGTGCTGCTATCAGGCCGTATTCAATTGCCGTCACCCCTTCATCATCCTTGAAAAATCTTTTAATTTTTTCCATTCCTTATTTACCGCCTTGTTAAATGAACTTTTCTATTTTACGGCCACAGCCTACACATTACACTCGAGAAGAGTCTTTTTGCCTGAGTACCCCGCGTGTCCTTCTGTGCCCTCGGAAGCGACACAGTGGGCTGTGAGCAGTCTGTCGTGTCTGAGCCGGAGCCGGCCCTTCTCTACCTCGTCCACACCTAAGGCGCTGATGGCCAGCTTTCCTGTTTCAAGGCGTTCTACCCAGCCCTTG
>DASRZZ010000065.1:0-2470 GCA_035685925.1 Syntrophales bacterium
GCTGCCGAGGGAGCAACCGGAGAGGGTGATTCTTTCTGTGCAGAGACCGCTTGTGAGAACGGCGACTCCTTTGTTCAGTCCGCCGATGAGATTCTCAGCCGGCAGTTCCACATCTTCGAAGGTGATCAGAGCCGTGGGGGACGTCCTCATACCCCATTTCTTGATCTTCTCCCGTGTAACACCCTTGACCTTATCGAACTCGAAGAAGAAAGCGGAAATACCCTTGGGGCCCGCTGCCGGATCGGTTTTAGCGTAAAAGGTCATGAAGTCCGCGACAGGGCCGTTGGTGATGAATATCTTGCTCCCGTTGATGATGTACTTATCGCCCTTCTTCTCCGCCTTTGTCGCCATGCTCATCGCGTCGGAGCCGGCATTGGGTTCGGTGATGCCGAGGCATCCAACCCATTCACCGGTGCAGGACTTGGGAAGGACGTACATCTTCTGTTTTTCTGTCGCATTGCGCCGGAAGTTGTCGAAACAGAGGGTCTGGCTTGCGCCGACGGTCATGGACAGGGCGTTGCTTACCCGCGCGATCGTCTCATAAACTAGAAGCGTCTCTACATATCCCAGAGCAGTGCCGCCATACTTTTCCTCAAAAACGATTCCGTTGACACCCAGATTTCCCAGCTCCTTGAAAAGAGTCGGGGGCATCTCGTCGACTTCATATAGATGCTCCATCTGTGGCTCCAGCCAGCTGACAGCCCACTTGTAAACGCTTTCCTCCAACATCTTTTGTTCATCCGTAAAATTAAAATCTAACGCCATACACAAATACCTCCTGATAAATTGAGATTTATTTAATCAGCTGTCGAAGCCGCGTAAGGAAGTTTAAACTGACTGGCTTTGGCAACTTAACTCGAAAAGCCCGGGGCAGTCCGGGCTTTTCAAAGCGTATTACGGCAAAGAACTTATTTTGCTGTCTGATAACCTTGATCCCAATCGAATCCTGAGATCTCGCCATGCAGTCCTATCTTGTAGTTCCGTCTGTCTGAGTAAGAGGGGTACCGTCTGGTCTTGCCCTCCACGGGCATCATGGAGACGGGGAATTTCGGGGCAAGGAGGCCATTCTCTCTTGCCGCCTTTTCCAGCATCTCCCGGTCATCGGGGTGGGCAATCGAGATCAGCGCTGTTGCCCTTTCATAACCGGACAGACCGCGCAGGTTCACGATACCGTACTCCGTGCAGATATAGTTCGTCAATTGAGCCGGGACATCCACCGACGATCCTTCAGGCAGGAAAGGAACAATCCTCGATGTGCCGTGCTTGCTCCGCGCCGTCATGGATGCGACACCGCGTCCGCCCTTCGACTGGGCGCAGAAGGACACAAAATGGAAGTAACCGCCAGTGCTCGAGATCGGGCGTTTCTCATAGAAACCGGCACACTGCTGGCCGAGGAGGTCAACGGCCACACAGTTATTGATGGCGATCATGTTGTCGAGCCTTGTTAGGTTATGCAGGTTATTGGTGTAGCTGATATCGTAGGCAGCAAGGTTCTGGTTTCTGTGGACCGTGTCATAGTACCACTTCACATCCACGGGGAAGGCAAAGGTATAGACGCTCTTACCGCGGTCGGCGGGGAGGGTCTTGTATGCGTTGGTCACCTGGCCTGATTCTATTAACTTGATAAGACCGAAATTGAGCATCTCCGTGTGGATACCGAGGTCCTTAAACCCGGCGTCTGCCATAGCGCTGACGCAGGCGGAGGGAAGTGATCCGATTCCGAGCTGAATGATGTCCCTGTCGCGCATGATGGTCATGACGTGTTTGGCAATGGCCTCTTCCTCGGGCTTTGCCTTGATGGCCTTTTCATTGATCTGGGGCCATTTGTGTTTCTCGCAGTCCACTTCGACCCAGAAGTCGATATCATCGATATTTATGGTGTTAAAGCGGCCACCTTCGGCCCAGGGATAGTCTGAACGAACTTCAATTACTTTCTTCTTTGCGCACTGGCTGAAGATATTGGCGTTGTTCGTGCCATAGGAAAAGTTGCAAAAGCCGTGCTCGTCAAATGGCGATGCCGCATTCCACCACCAGTCGAACCCGCGTTTTTCCTTTATCGCGTTAGTGAATCGATAATGGCAGAACCACATGCCCATGGCCCATCCCCAATGAGCCCAGTCGGTCACGTTGTTCGTATCTCTCGCCTTACGGTTCCAGGGGAAGAAGAAATACTCATGGAAGCAGTGAAATTCCTGCTTCGGGTCAACCGCCTGAAATTCAGGATGAGGGAAAAAATTAGCATAATTCCAAAGCTCAATGTCCTTCAATTTTGGCCCTATTCTTTTTGCCAACTCCTTCATACATTCTGTTGAATCACCGCCGACAGAACCTGGCTGGATCCAGTTTCCGGACTTGACCATATCCAAAATCTGCTGGGGCGTTCTCTTTTTGTCACGAATCTTTTGTTGAACCGGTGTTGTCATCTTGACTCCCTCCTTAAGGTAATTAAGTTTTGACGTTCAGCCGAATT
>DASRZZ010000066.1:0-6973 GCA_035685925.1 Syntrophales bacterium
TGGAAGCGTTGCCATCGCAGGCAGGCTGAGAATGTGCATCGCAGGCTCCAGGAGAAAGTTCAGATGCTGCAGCCATCCCGTCCACGCGAGGAGAGCCGTGAAAAGAGAGACGGGGATAAGGATCTTCATAATCCAGACGAAACCGTGGAGCCCTTTGTGTATGCCTGCCCTCAGGCCTTCTTTGATTAATGTTCCGTCCAGTGCCATGACTTCTCACTATTGACTTGTCCCGTCAGAGCAGACCGATCAAACTGAATATCTGCTCAAAGCGCATTTCCCAGGAGTGCTCACGGCGCGCCCTCTTGAATCCTTTTTCTCTGGTCTCTTCGGCCTTCTCGGGGTTTGATAGAAGAAAACGGATCTTATCTACAAGGTCATCAAAATCCCTGTATGTTACGATCTCAGAGCCGCAGTGATAAAATCTATCAAGCTCAGGGTGATATTCCGTGAGATAGAGCCCTCCGCTCATGGGAATCTCAAAATCTCTGCCCTTGAGGCAATAAGTATTGCTGAGACCAGCGATGCCGCCGAACCCCAGGTTGATTCTGCTCTTCGAATAAATCCTTACCATGTCTTCCGCAGCAAGGGGACCGGCCGGCCACCCGTAGCCGTATGCTTCAACATCGAGGCCGAGTGATTTCAGTTTTCCGATGACCAGAGGACGGTTGCCGTAACATTGGCCGACGAAGGATACATCGATGGTCTTTTCCATTTCATAGGGCCGATGAAACTCCGGATTTGCCCCTTCAGGGAGATAGACGGGGATGGCTCCCTCCACGCAGTATTTCTTTACCGCGTCCACTGTACTCGTCCAGCAGATGTCGAAGTGGCGGCAAATGTCCCTTGATCCCATCGATGCGCCGCTTCTGATCTTGCCTGTAAAATGCTCCTTGTCATTAAGGGCAAGGTTGACCATGGGGACGCCGAAACTCCTCATGGCTCGAACAGCGTCCGGAGATATAAGCTCTCCGGAAAGATAGGTAAAAATGACATCAGTCGCATCCTCTTTCACCCAAAGACCTACCTGTCCTATCAGGTGTCTGTTCATTGCCGACTTTGCACCCTTGTGCCAGTTCTTGTCTTGGTGATTGAATTGTCCTGCCCAGTCGTAGTGCCGGACTTTTCCGAATTTTTCCAGCGAAGGCCTCAGTGCTTCGTCTTCCCAGTTGTAGTTGTGGTAGACGGCAAGTATGTTCAGGGTACCCTTGGGCTTCGAACGAACGTGAGGGAATCTCTTCTTCAGTTCCTTCCTGACGTCTTCTTTGTCCGGTATCGTAAGACGGCGGGCGGTGAAGAGCTTCTCGTAGTAGCTCCCCTCACGTCTCAAACGTAGATCATTCTTCCAGGCGCGGAAGCGCCTTCTTTTTTCCTTCAGAGGCCAGGAGATCATCTTTCACTAAGACACAGGTTAATCAGGTCTTGGAGCTGTTTGCAAGAGGACATCCATATTTGAAAATAATGCAATCCGCTGTATTTCAATGCCTCGATAACACGTCAACGATTTTTTCGGCCGCGTGGCCGTCGCCGAAGGGTGATTGTTTCAAAGGTGGCGGCGGTATCAGGGCCCATTCGATGAATTTGCCGATAGCCCTGCCCGAAAGCACTCCCAATCCGCAATCTATGACTTCGGGACGCTCTGTCTTCTCTCTTACCACAATTACCTTCTTGTTGAAGCACGTGGCCTCTTCCTGAATACCGCCGCTGTCCGATATTATGAATGCTGCCTGGCTCATCAACTTTAGCAAGTCGGAATAGGCCATCGGGGGGACTATATGGATGTTGCCAGAATTGATACGATCCCTGTGTCTCATCACATTGGGATTCGGATGGATCGGAAAGATAAATTCAAGCCGAGGGTTGTCGACCGCAGCGGCATTCAGACCATCAAATATTTGATCCATAAAAGCGTGGTTCTCTCTGCGATGCAACGTGACAAGTACCTTATTGGAATAAGTTGAGGCGAGGTTGAGATTGTTCTTGAAATGGTTTACCGCATCCACGATGGTATTGCCGACCAGATGGACATTTTTTGCATCGCATCTCAAAAGATTGTCATACGCTCGCTTCGTCGGCGCGAAATTGAAATATGCAACCTGGGTAATCAGTGTACGATTGAGTTCCTCTGGATAAGGGTTTTCAAGATCAAATGTCCGAAGGCCTGCTTCAACGTGCGCAACCTTGATGCTGCTATAAAAGGCCATCTGCGCGAGAGCCCACGCAGTCGTCGTGTCTCCCTGGACAATGACCGTGTCAAATCGGTTTTGACGGAAGAACTCTTCTGATGCCTTGCTAATCTTGGCGAAACTTTCCCCAAGGGTATTATGCTTGGCGTCTCCGGCGAAGAAATTGGCGAAACTAAAATCGGGTGTACTGATTAGCGACTTGACATCCTCGTACAGATCGGGCTGCTGACCGCTGAATAGGGTCTTAAACGGCAGAGTCAGAGCATTCAGTTGATCGATGACAGGAAACAGCTTGATGATTTCCGGTCTGGTTCCAAAAGCAACAAGAATCATAGGAGAATAGGTTTGTATCCGTTATCCATTTCGTATTTCACCACATCCCAGAAATCCTTGGATCTCCTCTTGTTGGTACTGATTGCTACTTTGTCTATACCGAGCTCCGGCCTTACGGAACCCCAGAACGATTTATTCTCACGTGGATGAGGCGGGCATGCGGCTCGAATTCCATGCTGCTGCAACATGGCGCAAAAATGGATGTCTTCTCCAAAGCTCTGCAAGAGGGGGGGAGTGTCCCAGAAATATTTTGCCCATTCACGGCGGAAAAACCAGCTATGGCCTACCAAGTCGACGAACTCGAGATTATCATTCATTGCTTCCCAGCCCATTCGCGGTTTTTCCGTCTTCAATTCCGTCTTGGACAGGTATCTCAAACCGATGGTACCGCAGAGTGTCTTTGCACTGTCCACATAATTCAGGCAGTTCTCGAACCACCGCTCACCCGGCAGCGTATCATCATCAAATATGCAGACATATTCCCCTTCCATACACGGGGCTACGGAAAAGCGGGGAACAATACCAAAATTATGGTCGCATAAAATCTTCTTCACATATTTCTCGTTTTTGAAACTTGTTCGTTGTTTCATTTCCAGAAAGCCCGTCTTCGGAGGCGGTCTATTATACCAGAGCACCACCTCGTGCGGACGGATCGTCTGGTTCAGAACACGCTCCACCTGTTCTTCCAGGTATTGCGGCCTCGCCCACGCTGTCAGGATTACAGATATGTTGTATCTCTCAGTAGTCATGAATGATCAATGCCAAAAATTTAATCCGTAAAGTATATCAAATGCCCCCCAAATATCAATCCAATAATTTTCACCCCGCCTTTTGAGTATCGCGCTATTTCGTCGTTCTAAATGGAGGGCAAATGTGATATCTTTTTTTGCAAACAGCATTTGGGTGTTGAACATGATTATTATTAGCATGATGGGCGGTCTGGGAAATCAGATGTTTCAATACGCGGCGGCAAAAAATCTGTCGATAATAAGCGATACGACATTGAAAATAGATGCGTCGAATTTCAGGAAGCTAACGGCAAATCAGGAACATGTATTTCAGTTAAATTGTTTCAAAATAAGCGCGGAACAGGCTCAGAGGGAAGAAATTAAGAAATTTAAACCTTCAGGTGACAGAGTAAATAAGATTCTTCGCCGGATTGCAGGGGCATTCATGTCCCGCTCAAACGAGATAAATCCTAACCTGTTATACGAGGAGCCGCATGGATCCGAATTCAGACCGGGCTTTTTTAATCTTGGGCCTGACCGATATCTTATGGGTTATTTTAATTCCTATAAATATTTCGACCCCATTCGGAGTCTTCTGCTGGAAGAGTACAAGCCGAAAAGCGAAATCAGCGCCGAGGCTCGGGCGGTAATAAACGAAATCGAAAATTCAAATTCAGTCAGTATACATATAAGGAGAGGCGATTACATTCATGATCCCAATGTAAGAAAGGGTCTGGAAGGAATAATCACTGAGAGATACTACAGAAATGCGGTAGAGCTTGTTTCAAGCAGAGTTACTAATGCTCATTTCTTCGTTTTTTCGAATGATATGGATTGGGTAAAGATCAATTTCAAGATGCCGCTCAACGTTACTTACATCGATATCAATTCGCCTCAAAAGGGATATGAGGATCTGTGGATCATGAGCAGGTGCAAACATAACATCACAGCCGGGGGAAGTACGTTCAGTTGGTGGGCGGCATATCTGAACCAGAATGCAAATAAGATCGTTGTCAGAACCGAGCGGATCAATAACGATCCCAAGTATAACCATCCTGAAGATTATTTCCCTCCGCAATGGGAGATTGTGGCTTCCTAAATTACAGGCGTTCGGAGGTTTCGATGAGCCTTTTGCGAATCTTATATTTTAGGTAGTGCAATAAGATATCTCTTCTGAGACGGCCTAAGTCGCCCTTTTTTATTTCTCCGATAACTTTTGAAGAACCGTTCCTGAAATAATGATGCACTGTTCCTTGAAGTAGATTCCTTCTGTATTCTTTGAACATTCTGTTATACAGGCTTACCTCTTTATCCAAGGCATCATATAGGCGGATTACTCTCTGGTCGCCGTGAGTTCTGCCAAAATTCGCTACAACGGGCAGGAAGTATCCGAGATAACCTCTCGTGTTAAATTCATACAAAAACGATATTTGAGGGCTTATGAAAAAAATATCTGACTGATTGCGCTGAGGGAAGCATTCATCAAAGACATGTCGTCTCACACAAAAATTTCCTTCGGGGTAGCCGTATCCAAAGGCAAGCCAATATGCCAAGAAATCCTTTTTTTGAGGTGGGGGTTTCTTGAGGAATTCGTGGTTCGTAACTGTCCCCAGAGTGCCGTCTTCGGCCATGTACTGAGGAAGGCCCCACACAAGTGAAATTTCGTCATCTTTTTCGAGAGTGTCATTGCATAATTTAAACCAGTTCTTCGAGAGGAATCCGTCAGACACACAGCATTGAATGATGTGGTCTCCGCTGGACATGGCAAATCCTTTTCTAAAAGCTTCTAACACAGTATTTTCATCAGTTTCCTTTTCCGATATCCAACGAATTTGAGGGTATTCCTTCAAGATGCCAATGCTGCCATCTGTTGAACCACCGTCCACGACAATGAATTCAAAATCCTTAAATGTCTGCGAAAGAACCGATTCAATGGTATCTCTGAGAAAGCGCCCAGTGTTCAACGAAGGCGTGATGACAGATATCTTTGGTTTTTGACTTAAATTCATGGTTTCTCCTGTTTACCTTTATCTGAAATGTCGCAATTTTGGCCTCGACTTGAGTAAACGTCAGTCAAATATTCGGGATGCTCATTTGCCCATTGGTAAGCCTCAGGAGTCCCAATATCTATGAAGAAAGCATCAAATATTTTTCCATACAATAGGCTATCTTTCTGGATAAGGGGCAGCACAAGCCCTTCCAGGGATATCTGCCCGTCAGGGATGTAGCTTATAACGTCCCGGTTGACAACGTATATGCCGCTGTTGATCAGACCCGGATTCTTGACGCCCTCTTTTTTAAAACCTGTTATCTCTCCATCTGCACTAATTTCAACGCTGCCGTAACGGCTCCTATCTTTTACAATACTCAAGGCCATGGTTGCTATCCCAGGTGTGCCTGTGTGATAATTTATGAGATCGCGAAAATTGATATCAAAGACTGAATCCCCATTCATCACAACAAAGCTATCATTGTCGGTCGTAGCCATCGCTTTTTTCAGAGCCCCACCGGTTCCAAGCGGTTGGTCCTCTTCCGAGTAGCTTATGACGACATCGAATTCGCTGCCGTTTCCAAAGTAGGACTTGATGGTGTCTCTTTTGTAGCCGACTGATAGAACAATGTCCTTCATTTGCCATTTCTTCAACTGGAGGATTAAGTATTCTAGGAAGGGTTTTCCTCCTATGAGTGCCATCGACTTTGGAACATTTACCATTCCTCTCAGGCGGGTCCCCATACCGCCAGCCAGGATTATCGTCTTAATTTCTTTTCCGTGTGAGAAAGTCATTGAATAATGATACCGTTTTTTACTTTGCAGCTTTCGCAGAAAATTGCGGCTTCAGAGAGATTTTTTTTCTCCTTAAATTTTTGTATTTTGATATAAAGTCGGAGATGACAGATAAAATGTAATCGCACTCATTACAGCCGATATTCTGATGCACCCCTATGTGAATTCCATACTCTCCTATATATTCTGCATTCGGGAAATCACCTATTTTATATCCGAGATATTTGAAACCAGCACACTGGGTGGGAATGGACGAGAAGAGCGTTCTCGTGTCGATTCCTTTTTTCTCGAAAAAATGGACCAGTTCTCTCCTTGTAAATCCCGCGCCCTCCTGAATTACGATGGGCAAGGCATGCGGTCCGATCTTTTCGTGTGGCTCCTCTTCTATGGTAGCCAAGTGAGGGTGGAAGGCTTTAAAATGATCCATCAGATAGTGAAGATTGCGGCGTCTTTTACTGAGTATTTCTCGGTAGTCGGCCAAATTTCCAAGCCCGACAGCCGCTTCCAGTTCGTTCATTTTTGCCGAAAAGCCGATGCGTTCGAAGGTGAAACGGATGTCGGTCGAATCTCCAAGACTGAACCTCTTGGCACAATAGGAAGAGGTGCGGTTCAAAACACAGCTCTCACATTTGCATGCCCTCCCGTGGCTTCTCAGAGAACGCAGGATTTCTGCAAAATCCGGCCGGTCCGTCGTAACAATGCCTCCCTCCACGGTTGAGACTATGTGTGCGATGTAGAGACTAAACGCCGCCATGTCTGCGAGACTTCCGATGCTTCTCCCTTTATAGGTGGCGCCGTGGGCCTCTGCCGCATCTTCAATTACAAATAAACCATAGTGTTTTGCGATGCCATTTATTTTGTCCATGTCCGCAGGCTTTCCCATCAGGTGAACAGGCATGATTGCCTTTGTCTTTGTTGTTATCTTTTCTTCTATATTCTGGGGG
>DASRZZ010000067.1:0-7419 GCA_035685925.1 Syntrophales bacterium
GATCGCTACGAATAGGGTCATCCAACATTACCCTTTGAAACAAAGAGGTCTTTGGGTTACTAAAACATATAGCAGTCAAGGCAGCCACGAGTTTTCAAGGACATAAATTGCTATGTTGCTTCCTATAGTCTTGTTTCTTGAATTTTCCTTCTGTATGCAAAATTACAATCGTTAATCAATAATCGTTTTTTGATTGAAACACATATCAGCTATTGCCAATCTCAATTACATTTCTAAAGGATATAATTCAAAAACATAGAATTTCAACTCAACTTGTTGTACAGAACAGCGTGGGTGTGAGGTTCGTATATGCTAGTAAATATCTTTGGCAGAGGGATAGACAGGATGCCTGATCTGGCATTCAGGATAATGGCCTTGATGTTTAAGATAAGAGATATATTTATTCAAAAGGACAAGCTTCTGGATGAATTTGGCATCCGCAACGGTCAGATAGTTGTTGATTATGGATGTGGGCCGGGATCATACATCAGGAAAGCATCTGAATTGGTGGGCACTGGTGGCAAGATCTATGCAATTGATATTCATGAACTGGCAATTGAATCTGTCAAGAAACGCATCTCAAAAGAAAATTTGCACAATGTAACCCCACTGGTGGCGTCAAACGAAAGATGTCCATTGAATGATAGCAGCATCGACCTTATCTACGCTCTGGATATGTTCCATATGGTTGCAAATCCGATCATATTCTTAAAAGAGCTTAACCGGATATCTAAACCCGATGGGATACTGTTTATAGATAACGGCCATCAGAAACGGGATGAGGCTAAGACAAAGATCACTTCCTCGGGAACTTGGGAAATTACGAAAGAGACGAAGCGATATATGAAATGCCGGCCCATTAAATAGATGAGAATACTCTTTGCAAAAGTTATCATTTTTATCGTGCTAGTCCCGGGGACTTCGTCGCGATTGTGCCGTATCTCATATTGCGCCGATCTGGTGTGATAGATTGGCCGGGGATATCGGTAATAGGGATCCTCGCAGGCTTTTTGGGAATTGTTTGTGCAGGCCTTTCTCTTTATTGCGCATGGGAATTTGCGGTTCACGGGCATGGGACACCCGCCCCGATAGATCCGCCGCAGGCTCTTGTAACTCAGGGACTCTATAAGTTCAACAGGAATCCGATGTATGTTGGCATCGTTGGTGTAATTCTGTCGGAAGCGCTGTTTTTCGGAAGCTTGTCATTGCTAGCATACGCCACTGTTTTATGGTTTGGATTCCATCTCTTCATCATCTTTTACGAAGAACCGCATCTTCGGCGTAAATTCGGTACAGCATATCATGAATACTGTCGAAGAGTGCCCCGGTGGGGAGTAGCTCTCCGGCCATTCCGAATCTTCTTCACCAGTATTTTTATCAATTACTTCCATCCGTAATCTCAATTCTGATGACAACCCAGCACCAAACAGTTGTAGGTGTTCTCATTTAGTAACACAATTCGGATTTGATATGATCGGGCTTGTCCATTTCGGGATGAAAGGTGCTACATAAAGAGATTTGGACTGACTTCCTGCTTTCAATAACAGATGACCTATTTGTAAAGTTGGTAAGGTGTTGTCGAGAAGCAAGGTGTAACCTAATTTAACTCCGTCTGGTCAAAAATTGATCCGGATAACGAAGCATATGTTTGTGTCAAAACGTTGGCTCTATTCCTTTCTTCTATTCTGTCAATCTGAACAAATATCCTTTTGTGATAAAGAAATACTTCAGGTAGGTTTGAAATACGTTATAGAAATGTATTACCAAAATTGGCCTCATTGATTTTAAAAGCAAGCGCTTAATCTTCATCTCTCGGCTTCCTGTCTCCTACCTGTACATCCTCATATTCGTTTCCAGTCAAAATATTATTCAATCCATAACCATTACACTGCCCTGCCCTGCCTATATTAAACCCACAGTAATATTCCTTTGTTTCTACGCTTCATCTCCCTTTGCACATGGGAGACCTCCATTAAGGCCCGCCCTATAACCATAAGCAACATACATTATTATAATAACGTGGCCACATCGGAAAGTAATATACATAAAAAGCCAAGAAGAGAGGACCGCACCCTGGAAACCCGGTTAGCAATGAAGAAAATCAAAATATCCATAATCATCTGGATTATTGTCGCACCCGTATTTTATTGCACCCATGCCCAGGCGTATTGTTTCGAGGAAGCTGGCCGCCTTTACAATATTTCGCCTCAGCTCTTATGGTCAATAGCCAAAGTGGAGTCTAATTTCCAGCCCGAGGCTCTTAACTGGAACAAGAACGGCACCTACGACTTCGGAGTAATGCAGATAAATTCATCATGGCGGATGATGCTGGGGGAAGAAAGATGGACCAGGCTTGGCGAGCCGTGCATGAACGTTAAGGTCGGAGCATGGATATTGGCGCAATGCATCGCCCGGCACGGCTATACCTGGAAGGCAGTCGGCTGTTACAACGCGGCATCAAGGAACAAAAGGGACGCCTATACTCGTAAGGTTTATGACGTCCTTGTCCGTTATGCGCACCATGGTATGACCACGCGCCTGTTAAAAACCATGCCTCGTCAAAAGGGCGGAGTTTAAATCATGAACAAGAGTAATGATTTTTTTTTCGTAAATGAGCTGCAAAGCGACAACACGAATTTGCCCAAGAACCAGACAATCTACCGGATCCGGAAACGGGATCCAGGATATACCCAAGTATGCAATGACATCATAAATGAAACCGGACTTTCCTGGAAAGCAAAAGGGATATTGATATACCTCCTTTCAAAACCTGACGGATGGACCGTACGTGAAAACAATATAGTGAAGCACTCCGTGGATGGGCTTAAGGCAACAAAAGCGGGAATAAAGGAACTCATCAATCGGGGATACATGTCCCGCCGAAAAATCAGAGATTATCAGGGCAAGTATCGCGGCTGGGAAACCATAGTATGTGAGGTGCCATTCACCGAGATCCCATTTTCGGACGTCGGTTTTTCGGATGTCCGCTTACCGGACGTCCGAGAAAGTCACCTTACTAATACTGATAAGAGCAATACTGATGATAAAAATACGAACATTACAACCGCGTCGTCGTGTTGCGACCCACATAAAATGCAGACAAAGGGAAAATGCTTTCCCGCCGTGACAGGCCGGGAAGCAGAAATCATTGTGGATGCTGTCATAGAGATTCAGTATGCCTGCGGCGGAGTAAGGAACAGAGATGGACTGCGGCAACACCTGAAGAAAATGCTTGAAGGAGGGAATCTTCTGGTCCCCGACAGATGGGATGAATATATCAGGGAGAAAGAGGACTCCATTGAAAGGGCAAACCGGGAGAAAACGGAGCGCCAGCAGGAAGAAGAAGAGAAAACAAGGGCGCGTCAAGCAGTGGAGGCGTTCGAGGCTTTGCCGGCAAGCGAACAGGAAAAGTATATTGAAATGGCACGGGCAACGACGGAGAAAAATTTGGATGTGTCGGATTCCGTCATAAGGATAATAGCCGCACAGATGGCAGCCGGAGAGAAAACCTGAACCGGTATTATATTGTCACGACATCAATCTGTCATATGACGACGGAATGCACGACATGTACCTGTTGAAGACAGCACAGAAGAACGTTCTTATCGCCCTTTTGCGGAAGACCGGCCTTGAAGCAATGCCAACCAGATTTTCCGATATGGTCATCTGCCGGGAAGACCCGCCCGCGATGTTTTTGAACAACGGCTATATCACCAGGACAATCCCGATTACGGAAGAACTGGCCATGGTTTTCATGGAACCTCCTGATTCGCGTCCGAAAGAAAAAGACCTGGTGTGTCTGAAGAGAAACGGACAGGAGTTTATCGGAACCGTGCATGAAGTTAAAAATGACCGGATGCTCATAATGACGAAGGTGTTCAGCCACCCGCGATTAATTGAGGTTGGCCTGGATGAAATAACAACCCAAAAAACATAAAGTCTTGTCATGAGTCTTCGCAGCATATTCAAGGCTATAATAGACAGCGTCGTCCAAACAGAGCCGACCAGCCCGATAACGATACCGCTTCAAGAGCTGTCACAGATCTGGTTGACGCGGAACATGGATGCCTCAGCGGCATCTTCAACAGCAGCCTCAGCTTCGATAGCTGGCATGCCTGCGCCTGAACCTCCGAGGCCTGAACCTGCGGCACCACCGGCATTCGACATAAGCCGTTACCGGCCGAGAGCCGTATTCGAAAACCTTTGGAATGAGTATATACAGCCCAATTATATACTTTTCGAAGAAGACGGATCGCTTCCGGCCGTCAGCGAATTAATCAATATACTCACAACGGAAGGCGTCTGTCCGTCCGTCGTTGTCAGTGAGAAGGCCTTCAATAAGAAGACAACAATGGATCTTGCTAAAATTTCATTACAGAATCACTCTATAAATGTGGCGGAGAAGCTTCTCTACGATATAAAGAATAAATATCTTCCAAACAAAGAAACGGAATACCAATCAAGCATACCCATCGCGATAATTGCGGCATTGGGACATGACATCGGAAAATTGCCGAGTTACATGACCGGCCCCGCATATTCCAAATATGACCATCCCTGCATCAGCGTGGATGTCCTCCAGAAATTATTCGGCAAATATGATGCCCATTCCGAGCGGCTGGATCTCGCGATAGAGGCGATCAGAATGCACCATGAAGGCCGCGTATCCGGCCAAGAGGAAGACGCAAACAAGTATATAAACTGGCTGCAGTATGCCGACCACAAAGCAAGGGAGGAGGAATTGGCCGGAGTGCGACACCTGGATGCGAAGGATGGCGCGAAATGGCTCGATACCGGCCAGCTTCTTGACGAGCTCATGCCGAAAATCAATATTGTCGAAACGGCAGGAAAAAATAATGAGTTTTTCGCTTTTTCTTTCGGGGGCACGGTGTATGCCCGCATCGATACCCTGCACAATATTGCCCTGTCAATGTATTCCAGGGCCAACGTTGTGGATATAGTGTTTGAGTATTCACATACCGGCATGATCGAGCTAGCAAGGAAGCAACTTCTAAGGAGGCTTTACGAAGAAAAAAAGTTGCGGAGAGGCCTGGACGTCAATGAGAAGCCATACGGGAAATGGTACACGGTCAGCAGTTCCGCGACAGGAAATGAAAAATTTCAATTGGTCCCCATACCTGTAGAAAAATTTGGCCGTTTGCCGTCCGAGCTTGAACTTGAGAAGCGCAAGCAGGGATGGCTCAGGACAATAACGGCAGTGCGGGAATCCGGGAGCAGATCATGAAGTGGAAAAATCATCAGGTAGTGGGATATGCAGTTGCGTATGTGGTAACGGGGGACATTCTGTCGTCTCTGATAAGCCTGCCCATGTCCGTCCTGCCGGACGCCATCGAAGGAATGCCAAAACTGAAGTTCCTGAAACACCGCGGCTGGTCACACAATATCCTCTTGTGGGGTGCATTGTCCCACATCGCGTACCTTGTATTCCCATCGCACAGACCGCTGGTGATGGCCGCTATCATAGGACTCGCATCCCATTTCTTGTGCGACTGCCTCACCATGTCGGGCGTACCAATCTGGAAGAATAAAGTGCTAAAGTTGAGGTTATTCGTCACAGGATCTGTCGCTGAATATGTGATCGCTTACGGAACTCTTGCTGCGGCGTTCTGCTACAGGCAGTTTTACCTGGGTCAATCACAAGGACCCACAATGGAAAATGCCATGGAGGAAGTAAAACAGATGTTTTATGTGCTGACTCAGCCTCACTTTGCAAGCTGGCTGATCAGTGTTCTTCCATATAACCTGATTGCGTGTACTGCCCTTGTGGTGGCCGTATGGATGATAGTCTTCCGTGAACTTTTTACATTCGGTACAGGGATAATAATTATGGCCATAGTATTATTTTTCGTCGGCCAGTCGATGACGTGAAGGATTGCAATGAATCAGGAAATTAGAGGAGGCGCCGCCATATGTCCGTCGAGATGGCATCAAGTTCAAATGCAGACCAGGTCCTTTTCGGCTTTTCCCCTCCCGCCGCTTCAGCCAAGACGCTTCTTGACGCTATAACGCTTATACAGGAATACTCCATTGCGGAGGACAAATCCCCCCTGCCTAAATCGTTTCTCACGCTCAAGGGTCAGGCCCTTCTTTTCGGCTTAGGGTTCTTCGCCAGCATGGACAGTGTTATCTACTCGTTTTTCCTTGTCCCTATCGGCATGTTCATATTCCTGCATCCCGGAGAAAAGTCGGTATCCACAAAACTTTTCGCCATAATGCTGATGGTGGTCATGCCGCTTGCCATGTCAGTCCTGCTTTCGTCGCTCGCAAGATATCCGAAATGGCCTAAAGGGTTGACAGTCTTTGCCATAGGCCGTCTACTGATCGGCATATTGACCGGAGGGCTTGTCCTCTCGATGATCGCTTTCGCGGCGCTATATCTTTTTCTAACGAAGGTGATGCTCTACTATTACCCTCTATGGCAGGCCCAGTACGGGCGCCTGCCTGCATTGCCGGAATACGTAACCTTCATTCCACTCCCGTCCGCCTGGATAATCCTTGCACTGCATATTCTTCTCCCATCAATCCCGTGCGTCGTAGTGGCCTTTAAACGGCGACAAATCAGGGAAAAGGGCGGCGGCTGAGCCCTGAAGAACAATGCTCGATCACAGAATTAAATACACGCTGACGATAGCTCATATTATGAACGTGGACCCTTATCTGCCGGGTTTGAAAGCGTATCTGCCCGAACTGCGGCGAAGGGCGGTCCTACCCGCCGGCAACGTCTCACGCGATAACCGGATCGGAGAATATACCTGGGCGGTCGTCATCTCCGAGACCGAAGACGGAGACATACTCATTTCCCAGACAGTAGCTCAATATTTTCTGAGGCTGACGGAATGTTTCCTGGGCGTAGAACAGGCGGCTGACATCAAGGTCGTGCGGGTGGCCGTAGTCGCACGCAATGGGTTTGTCAAGATTGCGGTGAGATCGCTCAGCGGTTATGACCCGGTGAAAGTCTGCCTCGAAACAGTCACGGAGCAAATAAAAAAATATACCGATTTTAAGATGATCTTTATCAGATACGATGAGAATGTGCAGCAGTATATAAAAAATTCTTTGTATCCGTGCCCCGAACACGCTGTCGGGGAAGTAATATATACAAAAAGCGATGCGAAAGAACAGGCAACTGTCAGGGTGGAAGAAAAATATATTCCCCTTTGTATGGGAAAGAAAGGGACGAACGTTGCCTCGGCATCGAAACTGGTAAAATTAAAACTGAACATCAAACCCGTAATCAAAGATACACCATGAAAAAGGAGAGAAAAAAAAAGGCGTAAAGATCTATTATGACAGAGTGCAGAGATATTGATCTCTGCTCCGGGAAGAGCGGTCTAAAAGCCGGCCACGAACGAATTATATGAACAAGTAAAACATCAAAGAGGAAGAAAGGAAATGGGA
>DASRZZ010000068.1:0-6925 GCA_035685925.1 Syntrophales bacterium
ATATAATTCATAACCTCAATTCCTACAAAGAGATAGGCAACGGCAGCGATGGATAAAAACGGGCCGAAAGGCACTGCATATTTCATGTCCTTTCCCTGGGCAATCATCAATGAGATACCAACAACAGCACCCAGCAAAGAGCTGACAAACAGGATAAAGAAAAGTGATTTCCATCCTAAAAAAGCCCCAAGCATGGCCAATAGTTTTATATCCCCCCCTCCCATTCCTTCCCTCT
Source organism: Syntrophales bacterium (assembly GCA_035685925.1). Taxonomy (GTDB): domain Bacteria; phylum Desulfobacterota; class Syntrophia; order Syntrophales; family UBA2185; genus Fen-1135. Next base: position 236 of record DASRZZ010000068.1, read on the forward strand.
TCGTTATGATTTCATACAAAAAAGCAATAGCAAAAAGGCAGCCCCCCCCTATTAAAATCCCCAGGAACGCCTCCAGGATGGGAATACCCATAAAGAAAATCGCCATCAAAAAAAAGAGGGGTATCCCCGGCAGCGTAATGACATCGGGAATAATCTGGTGATCGAGATCAATGAATGTGATGACAATCAATGCACATGTAAATATAAACGAAAAAAGGTATTTAATGCTGAGACCGAATTTCCAAAACAAAAACATTGACAGGAGGGCCGTAACCGCTTCCACTAAAGGATACCGGAGAGAAATTTTTTCATGGCAGTCCCTGCACCTTCCTCTCAAGACAAGGTAACTGATTATGGGGATGTTATCGTAAAATCTGATGCTGCATGAGCATTTCGGGCAGCAGGAAGATGGGAATATAATGGATTGACCTTCGGGAATCCGATAGATTACAACATTGAGAAAACTCCCAATGGCGGCACCGGCAACCGTAAAAAAGATTCCCCAGAATAAGTCCATGAAAATCTTATCACACTATTGTCTTGAAAATTAGACTGCCATTAGCCATCTTTTCGGTCCCATTCATAAGGTATATCATTGTCATGTGGGTGGATCCTGAATTCATCCGGGTCCGCATAGTTGTACACTTCCGTAGGGGTATTGACAACCACTGCTTCTTCCCCGGAAATACATTTGAACCCATGATAAACATAGGGTGGAATGTGCACCAGGACGGGGTTATGCTCACCAGCGAAGAATTCATTTATTTCACCGTATGTTGATGAATCCGGTCTGCCGTCATAAAGGACTATCTTCATCATACCTTTCACTACGGCCATGTTGTCGAACTGTTTTTTATGATAATGCCAGCCCTTCACAACTCCCGGGTAAGCGGTTGTCATATATACCTGGCCAAATCCCTGATACATCTCATCATCAATGCGCAGGATCTCCATTAACCTGCCCCGTTCGTCCGGTATGACCTTCAGCTTTTTGACCATGACTCCTTTAATCATAGCTTGTTCGCTCCCGTCTTCGCCACCATGTTCCCTGCATACTGGAGAGATTCAAACGTCCCTGCGTCACTCCACCAACCGTCAAGTATATCCCAATTCATTCTTCCTTCATTGATATAAAAATTATTAACGTCGGTAATCTCCAGTTCCCCCCTTTGTGACGGCTTTAAGGTTTTGATAAAATCAAAAACTCTTCTGTCATACATATAAATACCAATCACGGCATAGTGAGACGCGGGTTTGGCCGGTTTTTCTTCAACACGGATAACACGGTCTCCATCAAAGACGGGAACTCCGAATCTCCGGGGATCAGGCACTTCTTTCAAAATCATTCTTGCCCCTTCTTTTTGCTCTCTGAAATATCCAACGGCCTTTCTGATGTTCTTTTCAATAATGTTATCTCCTAAAACAACAACAATCTTCCCATTGTCGGCAAAGTGCTCCGCAAGACTGAGTGCCGCCGCTATGCCGCCCTCACCCTCCTGATAGGTATAATTGAGATGTTTGAGTCCGAATTCGCACCCGTTCCCAAGAAGCCTGAGAAATTCACCGGCATTATTCCCTCCCGTAACGATCAGGATCTCATCAATCCCGGCATTCACCAATGTCTTTATCGGATAATAAATCATGGGTTGATTGTAAATGGGAAGGAGGTGCTTATTCGTAACCTTGGTGAGGGGATGCATCCGACTGCCCAAACCTCCCGCCAAAACTACACCTTTCATATATTTTTCTCCTTTTATGCTGTATGAGCGTATTGCCCCTGTTCCACAGTTAAACAATAATTGTCAGCCTGCAACTACCGGCGATTGCGCCTTCCTATACCACATAAAAATACCCTCAACAACAGAAACATTCTTCTGCTATTCATCCTTTACATCTGCGACAGGCATGGTATAAGGTGCATGATATTTAGTGATTGGAGTTTGCTTCGCTGTGGACGAATTCTTCATGAAGCGCGCCCTCAAACTGGCAAAAAAAGGTGAAGCCTGGGTCAGTCCCAACCCCATGGTTGGCGCCGTTATTGTTAAGGATAACCGGATAATCGGAGAAGGGTATCATGAAAAATTCGGAGGAAACCACGCGGAAATCAACGCCATCAATCATGCAACTGAAACAATCGAGGGTGCGACAATCTATGTAAATCTCGAACCTTGCACTCATTACGGGAAGACACCTCCCTGTGTTGAAAGGATAATTGCCTGCAGACCTGCAAGAGTGGTTATTGGAACTGCTGATCCCAATCCCCTGGTGGCCGGTGGGGGCATCCGAGCCCTCAAGCAGAGCGGCATAGAAACAACTGTGGGTGTCCTGGAAGAAGCATGCAAGAGGATTAACGAAAGGTTTTTTAAATTCATCCGAACAGGAATTCCTTTTGTAACCCTCAAATATGCCCAGACTCTTGACGGGAGGATCGCCACTTCAGCAGGCCATTCCAGGTGGATCAGTTCCGAAAAATCACTCAGCTTTGCCCACATGTTAAGAAGTCACCATGATGCCGCCGTCATCGGTGTTGGAACGTTACTCACGGATAATCCGGAACTTACTACACGTCTGACTAGGGGAAGAAATCCACTCAGAGTTGTCGTTGATTCCCATCTTCGTACACCTCTGGATTCAGGTATTCTGATAAATCAGAACACCGCAAAGACGATTATTGCCAGCACCAGTAATGCCGATAGTGAAAAACGTGAACGGTTGGATAAAATGGGCATAGAAACGATGGTAATTGAACAAGATGATAATCATCGCGTTGATCTGACAAAACTGTTTGCTGAACTGGGGAAAAGAAAAATTTCATCTGTCTTGGTTGAAGGGGGAGCAGCCGTTATCACATCCCTTTTAAAAGGGAAACTGGTCGACAGGGTAGTGATCATCATTGCTCCGAAGATCGTGGGAAAGGGAGTTGAAGCGGTCGGCGATCTGGGAATTAAAAGCATGAATGAATCACTAAAACTCACCTACAAAAAAATCCTCAGGAAGGGTGATGACCTGATAATTGATGGGAGAATTGAGAAATAATCTCAGACTGCAACCTTCTCTGCAACCTTGATCCCGTCTAAAGCGGAACTTATGATCCCGCCTGCATAACCGGCTCCTTCACCGCAGGGATAAAGCCCGCCCACATTTAAACTCTGGCCATCAGGACCTCTCACTATCCTGACAGGTGATGATGTCCTCGTTTCAACGCCAATCAAGGTTGCTTCCTCCGTAATGAAACCGCGCATCTTTTGATCAAACGAGACAATCCCACGCTTCAGTGCGTCAACTGCAAATTCCGGCAGGGCCTCCCGCAGAGACACGGAGTTTACACCGGGCCGAAAACTTGTTTGTCCCGGAAGATTGCCGACCCTGTCCCGCAAGAAATCAATCAGCCGCTGCGCAGGGGCACGATAATTTTGTCCGCCAAGTTCGAAGGCCTTTTCTTCCCAATGCCTCCGGTATCCGAGACCGCAAAGCGGGTTAGTTATGATATCCCCAAAATCTTCGATGTTGACATTTACAACAACGGCACTATTGGCATAAGGACTCGTTCTCCGATAGCGGCTCATGCCGTTGGTGACCACGCCACCCTCCTCCGAACTGCAACCGATGACGAAGCCGCCGGGACACATGCAAAATGAATAAACTGATCGGCTCATATCAGCAAGCTTTGCGGTCAGAAAGTAGTCTGCCGGCGGCAAGTCAGGATGACCTCGCCATTTCCCGTACTGAACGGCGTCGATCAATTCCTGGGGATGTTCTACGCGAAGACCGACGGCAAAGGGCTTGGGCGCAAGATGCACTCCATGTTCGTAAAGCTTGATGTAGGTATCTTCCGCGCTCTGCCCAGAAGCAAGAATCAGATGGTCCGTTTTTATCTCCTCACTGCCGTTGACAATTACTCCTTCTACCCTATCTCTATGAATCAAGAAATCGCTAATCTTTGACTCAAACCGAACTTCGCAGCCGAGTTCCAAGAGCTTCTTTCTCAAGTTAACAACCACTCCCCGTAACCTGTCTGTCCCTATGTGGGGTTTCGCATCAGTCAAAATTTGAGAGGGAGCACCCGCATCAATAAAACTCTTTTTAACCCATTCCGTATATGGATTTTTTGCTCTGCTTGTCAGCTTGCCGTCAGAAAACGTGCCGGCACCGCCTTCCCCAAAATGTACATGACTTTCCAAGTTTAAAATTCCCTTCTCCCAGAATGAATGTACATCGGTAATGCGCTCGGATATCATCTTGCCTCTTTCGAGGAGCAGCGGAGGAATTCCCCTCCCTGACATGGTAAGCGCCGCAAAAAGACCGGCAGGGCCGCATCCGACAACAATAGGCCTTTTACCGGGCTTTATCTTTGCCGGACGGAATTGCGGCTTTATCTTCTCAGTTAATACCTCTATGTCTACATCCCGGCATTTCTTGAACGGCAGGTTGATAACATCCGGTACGGACACATCTACAGAATAAACGAAACGCGGTTTTCTCCTTCTCCTTGCATCAAGCGACTTTCTAATCACCCTGAGGGATAAAACAGATTCCTCCGTAATGCCGATGATCGCTGCCGTTTTTCCCTTCAATAAATCTTCACTTTCACTGAGGGAAAGCGTTACTCCGGTGATTCTCAATTTCAGCATGACTTCATCTATCGAGGCCTTTAGACGCGGTCTCTCCTTTAGGGAATTCCCTCAAATTCGGGTGATAATATCTGCAATGGTTTTTAAAATCTTAGCATATTTTGCAAAGATTCCATTGAAAATATAATTTGATTATTATAAATCACAAAAACCTGGGATAACTTACTGCATAAAAGCAAAACCTTACACGAGGAATCTTTCATGCCCTGGTATGCGGTACACACACGAAGCAGACATGAAGACATGGTTTACACCGGTCTCATACAGAAATCGATTCATACCTTTCTCCCTAAAATAGAGGTATGGAGTAAACGAAAGGACAGGAGAAAGAAGATCATGATCCCCATGTTTCCGGGGTATCTCTTTGTGGAACTTTTTTCCCTGGACAGTCAGACTAAGTTGAATGTCCTTAAAACATTCGGCATAGTAAGAATCCTCGGAAAGCCGACAGGCTCTGAACCGATACCTGTTCCCGATGCCAAGATAGAGGCTATCAAACGAATAATCCAGTCCAAAGTGGAGGTCCAGCAGATTCAATACCCGAAGGTTGGAGAACCGGCTCTGATCGTTGACGGACCTTTCGCAGGCATTGAGGGAGTAGTCGTCGGCACAGACTACAGTAAAGAGCTATTTGTCATATCCATAGAACTCCTTCAGCGATCGGTTGCCATCAAGCTTGAGGGGTTTCAAATCAAAAGAATATAACTACAGAGTAATCCAATTCCGGAAATTGGCCCGGTAAGGGCAAATGCAAGGTCTTTTCCCGCTATTTCTATTGAAATAAGTATTACAACGATTGAACAAGGACTTAGTGGACTGTGAAAACAGCCTCCAGAGTGCTCAGCCACTAAATGCCTTCGTTGCTTCTGCGAACAGAAGATCGCCAGACCCTTTGTACTTCGGTGAAATATGAAACAGTGAAATCCTCTTTACCCCTGCCCTTCGTGCCAGCGTCCCAGCCTGTAGAGCTGTGAGATGATATTTCTGTGCAGCTTTATCAGAATCTTCGTGCAGGAACGTCGCTTCTATAAACATCAGATCTGAACCTTGAGCCAGCTCTGTAATCCTTCGGGCATTATCTTCATTATAGACAGCATCCGTGATATAAGTAACCTTCTGCCCCGGTGTAACTTTTACAATTGTCGCCTTTAACTCACCAAGAGTAATAAACTTTTCTCCCATTTCTTCCTTTCCCTGTTTCCGCCAAACCCGTATGGGCGTGTCATCCGGATCGCCACGGAGAATCCTATCCTTCAAGTCCATCAGCCATGCCCCAACCGGAAGTCCCATTTCCAGCAGCACATTTTTCTTGATGTTGATGCGGTTTTTTTCTTCAAAACTGTATGCCAGACAGGGGATCTTGTGATCAAGAAACTCCCCCTTGACTGAAAACAAACCATCCTCTACCAGGCTGCCGTTAAAACTCTCATTTACAATGTCAATTTCAGGTTTGAAGGCCTTCCGGCAGTGATACGTTTTGAGCAATTTATAGTCCGGATGGACCTCCATAACGTGAATAGCAAAATCATTGGTGTAATTTTCAACAAGATTCCATGTATAGGCATTGATCTTATTTTCCACCTGCTGATGGAAACCTGGAGGACCAAAGATTGAAATATGACAGTCGCGTCCTAAACATACTCGCAGCAGATAATCAAATCCTATGAAATGATCCATATGGGTATGAGAAACAAAGATATGATTGATTTTGAGAAGCTTTCTCGGACTTAGATTGTGAATATCGCCCAAGTCAAAAAGGAGTGCCTGGCGTCTGTATTTAAATTCTACATATACACCAGGATCACCAAAGGGATCATTGATCAGATGAGCACTGAACATATATCTATTCTGCCTCGTTGTAACTATTACGACAATGTTTCTTTACATCGGTGACCATATTATCGGGTTAAAACCGATAATTTAGAATACCATGATTTTTAATAAATTCAACTTGACTTTCACTATTGAGTTCGAAAATACTTGTTCACAACTCAGTAGATGATTTAGGAGATAAAGGGCGATGCCGGCCAATCTACCCCCGCAGTATTTCGAAGCGGAA
>DASRZZ010000069.1:0-7168 GCA_035685925.1 Syntrophales bacterium
TCAATAATCTCAGTGCCATCTTTCGCAAAGCCTGCTTTGTCCCCACGCTTAATATGAGCTTAAGTAAGAACTCTGGTACGTCTGGCGTGTCATCATGTATCAAGACCTTCGTCGAGAGCAACATATGCATTACCTCCCGAACTTGAGTTACTGTTATATTGATGAGAAATTCCGTATCTAAATAATGGTTTAATACATGTACGGTAATGAGCTAATACTTTCGCCAGGCATTAAAATATCTGTCCAGGACAGACAGTATCAGAGCCTCATCCTTCTTCAACGGCCACGACTCTGATTTATCTTTAAAGTATTTTAATATGCATGACGTGAGGGCTTCCACTTCATCCAAAGTTTTCACACCTATATTTACATCCGTATCATTTTCTCTCATAATGTCTTTTTACTCCTCTTAAAAAGTAACATTTGCTGATTCGCATATTATTTGTCCCCTCTTAAAAATTGTTGTTGACTGACGGTGAAACCAATCGTTTAATCCGTTTTATTCAGTTTTCCTCATCGATAAATTAATTACAATCGGGAGGAAACAGATTTTTACCTTAAAAAAAACTGAATCAAAATCAGGAGAAGGATGGTTTGCGATAAGAAATGGGATGATGCTACTTATGATGCACTAGTCTTTATGTCATTCTTTAAAGTTATAAATATTCGTTTTGGTAATACCAATGATGCCGGATGAATAATGATAACTGGTTGTAATTTTTATAGGAACAATTTCAGCTGTGATAGATGGGTTGGGTGAGTATGGCTTCCTGAAATCCATGCTGAGGCGTCGTCGTGAAAACCTGATCACTTCAGATGATAATCATCATTGAGAAATTATAGTATTTATGTAAAAGTCCGATTGATAATCACTGATGATTATTGACCCAGCCATTTTGTTTTATACAGATTATTTAATCGTTGTTTGGTGATAAAATAAATTGGCAATAAGGAGCACCGATGAACCATCCCCCCCGTTCTGAAGCACAGCGCTGGATGCTTGGTCGGTGGGATCGGCTGGCCTGGCTGCCGATTCCCCTGCTGCTTGCAGCTATCATCGTAGCAAGGATGGCGGGCCTACGAGCTTCCTACGAGTCACAAACGCTGCTACTCGTCCTGAGTTTCACTTTCTACACGCTGGTTTCGCTGGGCACTCTCTATCTTATCGGGCGGAGTTTCCTCGCGTTGGGTACCCCGGGACTGTTGCTCCTTGAGTGTGGAGTAGTTCTTTGGAGCATGGCTGGCACAGTTGGCGACTTTGCCTCACAGGGCGATGCGAATATTAACGTTACCATCTTCAATACCGGCATCTTGCTGGCGGGGCTATGCCATCTGGCGGGCACCATTCTTGCGCTGAAGCCGCAGCCATCTCTCCACCCGAAGTCTCTGTGGCTGGGAGCGGGCGTCGCGTTAGCCCTGGGTGCGCTGTGGTTGGTCTCGCATGCAGCGTTGATGGGTTGGCTGCCGGTTTTCTTCATACCCGGCCATGGGGGCACACCGATGCGTTACATGGTGCTCGGTTCGGCCATCGCCATGTTCGTCGTTTCCGCCGGTCTGCTGAACGCAAACCAGCGCATGGCGCATCTTCCGTTTACCTCGTGGTATGCTCTTGCACTTCTGATGCTTGCGGTAGGGCTATTCGGTGTGATGATCCAGTTGTACCTCGGCAGCGTCGTGAACTGGCTGAGCCGGACAGCACAATGGCTCGGAGGGGTCTACCTGCTCTTTGCCGCCGTAGCTGCGCTACACGAGTCAAAGCTGCCGCTTCTGCCGTCACAAGAGCAGTCAATCCCAGCGTATTACAGGGATGCGGTTGCCGTTGCTATGGTGCTCGCAGCGGCCGCCATACGTTTGGCCTTCCTCTCAGCGATGGGAATGCGAGCCCCCTTCGTTACATTCTACCCCGCTGTGATATTCGCATCAATTTACGGAGGCTTGCGCGCGGGCCTCGTGGCAACGGTCCTATCAGCAATAGCTGTTGACTACTTCTGGATTGAGCCGGCAGGCCAGTTCTCCCTGGGACAATCTCCCGATTGGTTGGTGATGATGACTTTCCTGCTGACCGGCGCGATGATTGCCGGAGTTTCAGATGCCATGCACCATGCTCGAGTCGCTGCCGCCACGGCTGAAAAGAAGGCCCTGCTCGCCGCCGAACGTGCGGCAGCAGCCGAAGCGCTGCAGGAGACTCGTGCGAAGCTGGAAGTGGCTCTGCAGAGCATGAGCGATGCTGTATTCATAACGGATGTAGAGGGGAATTTCGTTGAGTTCAACGAGGCCTTCGCGAAATTCCACAGGTTCCAACACAAAGACGAGTGCTGGAGGTATTTTACTAAGTATACTGACGCCTTCGAGGGGTATCTTCCCGATGGCACACCGGTTACCATTGAAATGTGGCCAGTGAGGCGAGCGCTGAAAGGAGAGGTTGGTAACCGGCAGGAGTTGAGAATACGGCGCAAGGACACTGGCGAAACCTGGATCGGAAGCTACAGCTTTAGCCCCATTCGCGACAAAGATGGGATGATTGTCGGATCGGTGGTGGTGGCACGGGACATCACGGAGCGCAAGCAGGCAGAGGAGGCGCTGCGGAAGGCGAAAGATGAAATGGAGGAGCGGGTTATCGAGAGAACGGCCGAGTTGCAGGCAGCGTCGCTTTACGCCCGCAGCCTGATCGAGGCAAGTCTGGATCCACTTGTCACAATCAGCTCAGCCGGGAAAATAACAGATGTCAACCGTGCATCCGAAGAGATTACAGGCGTCCACCGGGCGCAACTCATCGGAAGCGATTTCTCAGAGTACTTCACGGAACCGGAAAAAGCCAGGGCTGGTTATGAAAAGGTCTTTCGGGAGGGCTTTGTATGGGATTACCCGCTGGAGATAAAGTCTCGGGACGGACATGTAACTCCCGTCCTGTACAACGCCTCTTTATACAGGGATAAGACGGGGCAGATCGTGGGCGTTTTCGCAGCGGCCAGGGACATCACCAAGCGCAAGCAGGCAGAGGAGGCGCTGGAGAAAGCATACGGTGAGCTCGAACAGCGCGTTGAGGAACGGACATTCGAACTGAAAAAACGCACGGCACAGCTTGAAGAGGCAAATAAAGAACTTGAAAGCTTTGCATACTCAGTTTCCCATGACCTGCGTGCTCCGCTGCGTGCAATCGACGGGTATGCACGCATGCTTCTGAAGAAGCATGGGCAGGAATTTGACGAAGATTCGACACGAAAGTTCAATGTCATAAGATCCAGCTCCCAGATGATGGGTAAGCTCATTGAAGACATCCTGACTATTTCCCGGTTAGGCAGGATAAAAATGTCCATCGTAGATCTGAATATGGAAGAGATTATCAAGGATGTATGGAAGGAGCTTGAAACCATCAACCCAGAGCGGAATATGACCTTGACCATCCAGGCAATGCCCCCCGCATACGGTGACAGGACACTCATCAAACAAGTATATGCCAACCTCCTCGGGAATGCTGTTAAATTTACGAAGTACAAGGATCCCGCGCAGATTGAAGTCGGGGGCTATACAGAAGGGGATGAACATGTGTACCATGTGAAAGACAATGGCATTGGCTTTGACATGGCATACTACGACAAGCTCTTCGGCATCTTTCAGAGACTGCATAACAACCCTGATTTTGAAGGTACGGGCGTTGGCCTCGCCATAATCCAGCGAGCAGTCCTCAGGCACGGCGGGCGCGTATGGGCTGAAGGGAAAGTGGACGAGGGAGCGGCATTCTATTTCTCGCTGTCCTATTGATGAAGATTAATCACAGAGAAGAGACAACTCCAATACACTGAACATTTCTTTTGGTTATCTGCACGCTTTCATACTTAACCAGGTTGAGGATTTGTAGATACCGTTCTTGTCAAGCGGAAGCTGGCTTATAATTTGGATCATACTTTTTCCCGGATTTCAGGACTCCAAATATAACATGAACCAGTTTTCGCATAATCGCACAGACGATAACTTTGCCATTTTTACCTTTCTCTTTTAGACGGTTATAAAAAGCGATCATCACAGGATTACATTGAATCGACACCAATGCAGGCATGTATAGGGTTTTTCTGAGCCTTGTATGTCCCATCTTACATAATCTGGGTTTTCCTTTAATAGATGATCCTGAGAGCATTTCCCTTGGCGCGAGGCCGATGAACGCCACCATTTGACGAACATGAGTGAATTTTTCCATATCATCTAATTCTGCCAGGATGTGAGGAATGGTTGCCTTACCAATACCGGGAATAGACTCCAGCAATTCGTTCCTCCGTTTGAGATTCGGATCTTGCTCAATCAGTCCAGCTATTTGTTGCCTGATCTTTTCAATTTCCTGATCCAAATAAGCTATATGTTCTTTGATCAAAGAAATGACAGATTCATGTGCCGTGCTGATCCGATTCTTCTCCTGGCTTCGCATGTCGATCAAGCTATCAACTCGTCTGACCAGCGCCCTCAATGATCTGATCTCAGGTGAAGGCGGAATCCATGCACCTGGTTTCATTGCCAGACAGAACCGGGCAATCAGGGCGGCATCAAGTTTATCCGTCTTGGTGCGAAGCAGTTCGCTCTGGGCAAACCCCTTGATGCGGGCGGGATTGACAATGCTGACAATGTGGCCGGCTTCATGAAGATATATCGCCAGGTCCTCTCCATAGTTGCCAGTCGCTTCCAGACAGGCATGGACCTTCTTAATCCCCTGTCTCTCAATCCAGAGCACCAACGTCTCAAAACCTTCCGCCGAATTCTTGCAGGTCTTATGCTTTGTCTTCCCATCTGCAAGAAGTGCGACATCGAATTTCTGCTTCGCTATATCTATCCCAAGAACCGAAACCATCTTGACGCTGAATTTGAAAAAGTGAAGGTTACAAATATTGATTCGGCAAGAATCAAAAAATACATTGATAAGAGACAGGCGGAAGGTGCGGAGAACGGGACCATAAACCGGGAACTCAGCGCACTTATCAGGATGTTTTCCTTGGGCGTGCAATGCAGTCCGGCAAAGGTCCACAATCCCCCTTTCATTCCAAAGCTGAAAGAGGCCGCGCCGCGTCAAGGATTTGTTGAGCCGGGAGATTTCGAAAGAGTATGCAATAACCTTCCCGACTACCTGAAAGGGCTTTGCACTTTCGGCTATCGTACAGGATGCAGGACGGAAGAAATATTGAGCCTGAAATGGAGCCAGGTCAAGCTCCATGAAAGCCTTGTGGAATTAATCGAGACAAAGAACAGCGAACCCCGGACGATTTACCTTGACGACGAACTGAAAGAGATTTTTCAAAGGCAATTAGAGGCACGCAAGAAATCTGAGAAGATCCTTCCCTATGTCTTTCTCAACAAGGAAGGAACTAACAGGATTCGAACCTTTCTCAAGGCATGGAAGACAGCCTGTGTAAAGGCGAAGATCTGGACGCGCCTATTCCATGATTGCCGGAGATCGGCGGTTAGGAATCTTGTGAGATCGGGGGTCCCGGAAGCCGTTGCCATGAGGATAAGCGGACACAAGACAAGATCGGTTTTTGATCGATATAACATTGTCTCTGACGCTGATTTAAAGATTGCAGCGCAAAAGCAGGAAGCCTATTTACAGGCGCAAAAGGTTACAAAAACGGTTACAATCGTGAATTTTCAGGATGTTAAGGAAGCAGCAGAAGCAGCTAACCTATCGAAATCGTTATGGCTGGGAGACCAGGATTCGAACCTGGATATACGGAGTCAGAGTCCGTTGTCCTACCATTGAACGATCCCCCAGCAGTATCTGTCAGTAGTTCCGTTCGGTCAAACGATATACTCCCCTCTTTGGAGCCTATAGAGCGAGGAAATCGTTAGGATCATGAAATTGATAATCTTAATTTGTTCAAGTAGCACTAAAGCCATTCATTAGCAATAAAAATTTTCGGTGAGGGTGGAGATTTAGCAAAAGTGGCCTTTATCTCCTACGCGGAGAACCTCTGCGCTGCGTTCATCTTTTTTCATAACTGATTGCCTACAAAAAGATATTGAATCGTTCTAGAACTTAATCTACACTCGGCCACAGAACTATCCCCATACTCGGCGCCGGAAGAAATCCATGCACGAATGTGGGACATACTTCCGGCTCATTAACATTAGTCGAGATCACATTCCCTGCCAGGGCTAGGCAAAGGTAATAATAAAGAAAGGATTAATGCTGACATGAGAAAAAACAGATCCGATAGATCTTTCCTCCCTAAAAGGAATGACGATTTCCGAGATGAAGAGCCACATCGAGTTTCTACTCTCGCATTACCGTGTCGTCGATGCCTCTTAGTTTCTCTTTGTATCGGGTGAGTTCGATCTACGGACCACCGAAGGGCTTAATGAAAAGGTCTAGAGCAGGTATTCGGTATGGCAGCTGAGCATATTCTGAAACGCTTTAAGATTAAGGAAAAAGGATTACGCGCTTTCGTGGAGGCACAGAAACCTTTCCCGTGGGCGATGATTATCGGATATGAGATCGATCAAGAGATAGATGAGGTCATCATTTCTGTTCCCCGCTGCTCACGCCAGGAATCGATGATCGCAAAGGGTCTGCCTGAATTCTCATGCAGAAAGACGCATTGCAGCAAGTTTGAAAATCTTGCTAAAATTATTGATAACCGCATTACAACACAATGTCTTTTTGCGCCTCCAGATAAGCATCCTGATTACACCTTCTGCAGGTGGAGATTTACAATAGAAGACCAATATTAGAACGCTATACTACTTATGACGCTATGTCACGAATGCAAAAGAGAAATTAATGTTCCCAAGACAGTGGGGCGGAAAGACATCTGCCCTCTGTGCCAGGCTGATCTTCGTTGCTGCCTCAATTGCCGCTACTACGACCTGAATTATTACAATCAGTGCCGTGAGTCACAGGCGGAAAGGGTCCTCGACAAGAACAGAAGCAACTTCTGTGACTATTTCAAGTTCAAGGATAGTGTATTCGGAGAAACGACGGGAGGCGATAAAGATTCCATCCGGAAGAAGCTTGATGATCTCTTTAAGTAGAGCCCATGCTTCGTCCCCTTCCCTGTCATGAGATTAAAGACCACCTTGGACTGAAATTATCGAGGCTATTGGCATAAGTCAATGACTATTCCGCCTAGTTGTGCAATCTTAATTTTGCGAAGGTTCCTTCTCTGAACCGGATAAACAAACGGGTGAA
>DASRZZ010000070.1:0-3262 GCA_035685925.1 Syntrophales bacterium
TTGACGCCAGATTTGCATCCTTAAGCGCGGTTCTGCAGGGCTCGACAGTCTTGTTAATCAGGTCCTCAACCAGAGATTCCAGCTTGGCCCTCGTCAATTTCATTGCCAAATGTTTAGGCCCTGACGCATCAGCAGTTATGAAGGGAAGATTCACATCTGTTTCCATAACGGTAGAAAGCTCCATCTTCGCCTTCTCTGCCGCTTCCTTAATCCTCTGGAGCGCCATCCTGTCATTACGGAGATCAATACCATAATCGTTCTTGAATTCCGTGGCAATATGTTCAATCAGTCGCTGGTCAAAATCTTCACCGCCTAAATGGGTATCTCCGTTCGTTGACTTGACTTCAAAAACGCCGTCGCCCAACTCGAGTATGGAAATATCAAACGTCCCACCACCGAGGTCGAAGACAGCGATCTTTTCGTCTTTCTTCTTATCAAGACCATAGGCAAGGGCCGCCGCTGTAGGTTCGTTGATAATTCGAAGCACATTCAATCCGGCAACTCTCCCCGCATCCTTCGTGGCCTGTCTCTGAGAGTCATTAAAGTAAGCAGGAGTTGTGATAACGGCATCGGTTACCTTTTCTCCAAGGTAATCCTCCGCCGTCTGCTTCATCTTCATAAGAATAAAAGCTGATATCTCCGCCGGGCTGTAGTTCCTTCCCTTTATCGTTACCTGGGCATCGCCGTTGGGCGCCTCCGTAATCCTGTAAGCACAGACCGTTTTATCGTACTGAACCTCTTTGGAGGAAAACTTTCTCCCGATGAGCCTCTTTATGGCATAAACGGTGTTTTCCGGATTGGTGACGGCCTGCCTTTTCGCAACCTGACCGACCAGTCTCTCACCACTATCTGTAAATGCTACCATGGAAGGCGTAGTCCTGCTTCCTTCCTGATTTGCTATTACTACGGGATCGCCTCCTTCCATAACAGCGACACATGAATTTGTGGTCCCCAAATCAATCCCTATAATCTTTCCCATTTTAAATAATCCTCCTTAATATCTAGGTCTCCCCTTTTCTTATTCTTCGCTTTCTTCCTTCTTTGGTCGTTTAGAAATAGACACTTTGGCCGGTCTCAATAACCGCTCATGCAGGCGATAACCCTTTTCCAGTTCCTCAACGACTTTGTTATCCCCATGAGCCTCACTGTCAACCTGATATACAGCTTCATGAATGTTGGGATCAAAGGTCTTGTCGACACACTCGACTTGCTGGACGCCATGTTTTCCCAAGCAACCCAGGAGCTGGTCCTGAAGGAGTTTCAATCCCTTCTTGAATGAATCGGAATAGCCGTAGCTGTCGGCATGCTGTAACGCCCTGTCTATACTGTCCACCAGTGGCAAGATATCCTTAATAATATTTTCATTCCCGTATTTTATCGAATCAGCCTTCTCCCTGGCTGCGCGCTTTCTGTAATTTTCCAGTTCTGCAACCGCACGAACATATTTGTCGTAGTTGTCGGCTGCTTCCTTTTCCTTTTCCTGAAGCCTTAACATTATATCCTCATCACCGGAGGTCTTTTGTTCTTCCCCTTCCTTTTCCAGAACGTCCGGTGTTTCTTTCATAATTTCTTTCTTCGTTTTATGGCCCATATGGAATCGATTTATCCATTTAAGTTATCTCGTGCCCGGCGCTGGGCATCCGCCTTCATTTCGCATCCGGTTTCTGAAAGAGTTTATAATCAACCATCTCACAGATTACATGCCCCACTGTAATGTGTACCTCTTGGATACGCGGTGTGCTGTTTGAAGACACATTAAGGGAATAGTCCACCATCTTCGCTATGTCGCCACCGTCCTTCCCCGTCATGCCGATTGTGATCATCCCTATCTTCTTCGCCGCTTCGATGGCTTTTATGATATTCGGGGAGGCGCCGCTGGTGCTTATGCCCCATGCCACGTCACCCGCCTGACCTATCGCTCTGATCTGCTTGCTGAATATTTCAGAGAAGTCATAATCATTACCGATACTCGTAATTATGGATGTATCTGTAGTCAAAGCGATCGCCGGAAGCGGCGGACGTTCTATGACAAAGCGGTTCACAAATTCTGCTGCCAAATGCTGTGCATCCGCGGCAGAGCCACCATTTCCAAACAGCAGTATCTTGTTTCCTGCCTTCAGTGCCGCCGTAATTACTTCGATGACACTGACAATGCCGTCAAGATTTTCTCCAACGAAAACGTCCGTCAGATTACTGCTTTCCTTGAATATCTTTACAATATGATCTTCCATGTCAAAGTATGCGGTCTTTCAATTAAAACAGCCAAATTTTTGCAATAATATATTTATCGCTCTATCCCATGTCAAGGGCAGGGCGGAAATGATCTATTAAAAAAATCTGAAGCGGGATTGATTAGCTGACGGCCACGTAAAAACGCGAGTCCTAAGAGGTGCAAATCACCCGGCATGAAGCATACTTAGACGCACGCATGGTCATATGGCGCCCTCGTACCTTAACCTGTCTCTAAGTTCGGCAAGTTTACCTCTGTTCCAGCCAGATATCCTGCTGAAATACTGTGTTATCCTCGCTATCCTTTCAACAGCCTTGGAACCGCAGAATTGACACTCGTCTTTAAGACCTCTGAATGTCCGGCTGCACTCCCGGCAGGTGGTAAATTCAGGACAAAACAGAATCTGATCGTTCTTTGTATCTCTAAATGCCTCGGCGACAAACCCGGCAAGTTCCTCACCCGAAGGCCGCATATCGCCCAGCCACACCTGGGTGACACCTCCTCCCCTTATAAAGGGATGAAAACGAGCTTCCTGCCTCACACGTTCGGCCGGGTCCACGGGGGCGGATGCACTGAGATGGGTTGAATTTGTATAATACACCTCCCCTTTCGAGATATCACCCCTCACGAAGTGACCCGCCTTCGGAGAATAATATCTTAGATCGAGTCGCGCAAAGCGGTAGGCAGTCGTTTCTGCAGGCGTTTGTTCCAGAATAAAATTCAACCCGTATTTCCGGCTGAGTGTTTCGGCCTTATCTTTCATATGGCCTATTACCTTCAGACCGAACGTCAGAGCCTCTTCAGATTCATGCAGTTGGCTTCCCGTATGAATCTGGACAAGCTCATTGAGTCCGACAATACCTATAAGGAAGCATGCATGATCCATCCTCAAGTACGGATAGCCATCTCTGTTCATAGCGAGCATAGCCAGGGGCCCTTCATCGCCATAGGAGAGGAGTTTTTGAATAAAATCTTTTTTTTGCACATGGGCACTCACTGCCACTTCCATAGTAGCCTTAAGCGCAGAAAATA
>DASRZZ010000071.1:0-11410 GCA_035685925.1 Syntrophales bacterium
TGCCCCATGACATATCAATGATTCTCGCCCTGGCCGGTGAAGAGCCGGAAAGCGTACTGGCAACAGGTGGAAACTACCTCCACAGAAAAATTGCCGATGTGACCACGACCCATCTTGAATTCCCGTCCGGCTTAAAGGCACATATCTTTGTGTCGTGGCTTCATCCTTTCAAGGAACAGAAGCTGGTTATAGTAGGCGAGCGAAAAATGGCTGTCTTCGATGATACAAAACCATGGAATGAAAAACTTCTCATCTATCCGCATGAGATTAAATGGCGAGATTACATACCTGTGCCGTCTACAGCCACCCCGGAATATGTCAATGTAACGGAGACCGAGCCCCTGAAGTTGGAATGCGAACATTTTCTCCAGTGTATTACGACGGGCGAGACGCCCCTTACGGATGGACGGGAAGGACTGCAAGTCCTAAAGGTGCTCAACGCCAGCCAGCGATCTTTGAATGAACACGGCACGAAGATCAGGGTGATGGCTGCATTAACCGCAAATAATGTTGCACCCTCCGGCAGTGCCGGAGTCAACAGGGACTACCATGTCCATCCCACTGCCATAATCGATGAGAATGTCACTATCGGACAAGGCACCAGGGTCTGGCATTTTTCCCATATTCTGCCTGGGGCTGCCATCGGCAACAATTGCAATATTGGACAGAACGTTGTCATCGGTCAAGATGTGTTCATAGGAAACTCCTGTAAAGTCCAGAACAACGTTTCCATATACAAAGGTGTTACGCTTGAGGACAACGTCTTCTGCGGGCCGAGCATGGTATTTACGAACGTCTTTAATCCTCGCGCTCATATCAGCCGTATGAGCGAGTTGAAACCCACTCTGATCAAGAAAGGCGCCACACTGGGGGCCAATTGTACGATTGTATGCGGTCATACTGTGGGCCGATCCGCATTTGTCGGCGCCGGCGCCGTCGTAACGAAGGATGTGCCTGATTATGCACTTATGATGGGGAACCCGGCCAGGCAAACAGGGTGGATGTGCGAATGCGGAGAAAAGCTCCCAAAAAACATGAAATGTCCCGTCTGTAAGAAACGGTATGCGGCAACAGGAAAGGGCCTGCAGGTCAAGTGAAGAGGTTTTCGTCGATGAATGCGCCATTTTTTGGATTTGCGGGTACAATACACGCCATTAAGAATGAGAGGGAGCAGCTCTCAGGGAGATTATCGGCGGGTTTAGGAAAGAGGCTTGCATGTTAAGGATCGCCCAAATAGGTGTAGGTTACTGGGGGCCGAACATTCTCAGAAATCTCGTTGAAAACAAGAGATGTAGTGTGACAGCGGCAGTCGATCTTTCCCTCGAAAGGCGGGAATACGTACGCAGATTGTATCCTGCAATAACGGTCACAGACAGGATAGATGATGTCCTGAAAGAGGCTGAAACAGATGCCATCATCATTGCCACGCCGGTTGCTTCCCACTTTGATCTTGCCATGAGTGCCCTGGAGGCGGGAAAGCACGTCCTGGTGGAGAAGCCGATGGCAAAAAGCGTGGCCGAAGTCGAAAAAATCGGTAGACTCGCAGACAAGAAAAAGCTGGTCGCTATGGCGGGGCATACCTTTATTTTCAATGCGGCTGTCCGCTGCGTGAAAGCATTGATAGATTCCGGCGGGCTGGGAAATATTCGCTACATATACAGTCACAGGTTGAATCTCGGGCGCATACGGACTGACGTCGATGCCTTATGGAACTTTGCACCCCATGATGTCAGCATCATCCAGTATTGGCTGAACAATGTAACGCCTATTTCCGTCGCAAAGCGTGGAGTCGATTTTATACAGAAAGGGATCGATGACGTGGTGTTTATGAACATCCTTTACCCTGGCAGGATCATGGCAAACATCCACGTGAGCTGGCTTGACCCCAATAAGGTGCGTTCTATGACTGTCGTAGGATCAAAAAAGATGGTGGTATACGACGACGTTGCCGACAATAAAGTAGCAATTTATGATAAAGGGATAGATCGTATGGCAGTCCTCGGCAGGGATATGGATTATGACGACCAGCGCTTTCCTGTGTTTAATTACCGGTCCGGAGACGTTCTATTGCCGAAGATAGATTTTAAGGAACCTTTAAAGGCAGAGATCGATCATTTCATTGATTGTATTGAGCAGGGAATCCCCTGTATCACAGGCATCGAACATGCGAAAAAGGTCATTGCGATCCTCGCGTCGTAAGAACGGGTCCAGGCATGCCTATAGAGCATTAACCCGTCCGCCGCTCTGCAGATAATGTTCCAATTCAAAGACAGGTCCAGAGAGGTCGCCCTCAATGAACATACGGAACCATATTTCCATGCCCAGCGCCAGCCAGAGAAAAAAATAATGCCACCGTAGCCGCGGATGGGCAGGATGATCCATTATTCTCTTCAGGTAGTCGTAATTCAGAATCCCTCTTTCTTCCACCCGTCTCCTCGTCAAGACGCTCTCAGCAACGGTTTTCAGATCCTTCTGGAACTGATAGTAGGGGTTGAAGCTGAAGCCCCATTTCTTTTTTCTTAAGGTATATTCCGGCAATTCCCCTCCCATCGCCTTCCTGAAGAGATTTTTGAGCCGGTTCCCTTTCATTTTCAACTCAGCCGGTATGGACATGGCAAATTGCACCAGGTCCCTGTCCAGAAAAGGTACGCGGACTTCAAGACCATTTGCCATGGAAGTGCGATCTTCGTTCATTAGAAAATCTTCTTGCATTTTGGTGTTAAACTCCGCCCAGAGAACCTTATCAAGGACGCTTCGATTATTTAGCGAAAAGAAGTCGTCGAATTGTGTACGGGTCTTCTTGAGGTTCTGACTTAAAAGCACCGGCCCATAGATATTCCTATAAGCCTTCTCATCGAAATCCCAAACGTTTCTCAGAATCAGGTAGTACCGGGCCGGATCACCAAGGGAAAGAAGCATCTGCACGCCCCGGCGATACTCATCAAGGGATAACGATCCCGAGGCATTCTCAACAGAGAAGATGAACCTGCTGAGAGGCCGAAAAATCAATGAGTCAAGAGAACTTGGCACGGCGGGATATATAAAGCTTGCGGGATAGATATATCTGTGAAACGCATAGCCCGCAAAGAGCTCGTCCCCGCCAAGCCCGCTAAGACAGACCTTTACGTAATTCTTGGCAAATCTGGACAGAAGAAATCCCTGCAGGATGTTTTCCTTGGGCTCTTCCGCATGCCAGATAACCTCCGGGTATTGACGCAGTGGGTCAGGCGACACGCTTATTTCATGATGATCCGTCTTGAACTGCGCTGCGATGATACTCGCATCTTCCAGTTCATCTGTAGGTTCATTGAACCCCATGGAAAAGGTCCTGACAGGTTCACTGACAATTTCGCTCATGTATCTGACCAGTGCGCTCGAGTCGAGCCCCCCCGAAAGATAGACACCGAGAGGCACATCGCTGATTATCTGCTTCCGTACCGCTTCGCGAAGATAATGTCTGATCCCATCGGCACAGTGGTCTTCGTCAGCAGGGATATCGGCCAGTCGTTTTAGATTGAAATAACGGTGTGTAGAAATAGCGCCATTCTCATACATCATATAATGGGCAGGCAACAGCCTCTTGATGCCATTGAAGAGGGTTCCGTCACCTGGAATGAAACGCAGATTAAAAAAATAATGGATGGACTGGTAATCAGGCTCCTTCAAAACAGACGGATCCTGGAGGATCGCCTTTATCTCAGAGGCAAAGAGCAGGGTCCTGCCGTCAAAATGATAATGCAGGGGCTTGATGCCGAAATAATCCCTCACCAAAAGAAGTCTTTTCTCCCTTTCGTCCCAGAGGGCAAATGCAAAGATGCCATCTAGCCTGCTCAAGAATTCCGGCCCGTACTCCTCGTATCCATGAATGAGCACCTCTGTGTCGCTACGGGTTGCGAAACGGTGTCCGCGTTCCTCAAGTTCCCTGCGCAGATCCTGAAAGTTATATATCTCTCCATTGAAAACAACGCAGATGGTCCGATCCTCATTGGTCATGGGCTGCTTGCCAGTCACGAGATCTATGATGGAGAGGCGGCGATGACCAAGCAAAACGCCCTCTCCCTGATAGATGCCTTCACCATCCGGACCGCGGTGCGCAAGGGACATGTTCATTCTTCGAATAATGGCGGGATCGGCACCAGGGCCGACTATGCCGCAGATACCACACATCGACGATTCCTCTCGTTCTCTAATGGCCTGATCCAGATATGCACGTGCGTCGGGGACAGGCGGCAGGAGATAGCATTCAACACAGGGAAAGGCAGGGCCCATAAAAATGAAAATGCCCCACGGATGACAAATGGGGTGAGATGAACATAACGCCATCCTGCAAGGGCATCAATACTAAAGCCTTTATCAGGCCGATTGGAGACTATTGGCGAACTAGCCCTGGCATATGCCCACCAGCTTTCGCGAATACGCCCTCCCACAAATTCAACAAGGGTATAAATCTTTTTCAAGAGCGGCCCGTTTGTTACAGTGATGCACAAAAGCCCACCTGGAGCTACACATCTCGTCATCTCGGCTATGGCAGCGCGGTAATCAGGTAGCTCTTCAATGACACTCAGACAAGTGATCATGTCGAAACTGCCTTCGGAAAAGGGAAGCTGCGAGGCTTGAGCCTGTATGAATCTGACAAGCCCTGCACGATCGCGCGCCTGGAGATAGAGTTCAGACCGGATATCGCAGCCTACCCGCAAGTTGTCATCATTCCCAAGATACGCTAATTTCAGGCCTGAACCGCATCCAACGTCGAGAATCCGCGGTCGTACCGGCCATACGCCGGCTTTCTTCATGGCCTGATACAGCCGTTCCGCCAATTTCCGTCGCAGATCCGCATCCATCAATTCCTGATCATATTCGGCGCGCAGGTCCTTCCGGAAATGCTTGTCAGACATACATCTCTCCAATTACTTCTCTTACGACACCAACAACGGTCTGAACCTGCTTTTCAGTCATCGAGGGGTGATTGGGCAGATTAAGTATGCTCGCCGCCCAGTCACTGGCGTTGGGGAAGGAGTCGGAGTAATTGCCTTTCCCACGGTAGCAGTCAAGTCCGGGGATTATATAATCTAAGATTGTGCTTCCTTGAATGCCACGCTTTCGCAAGGAACCCAGGACGCGCACACGATCTTCAGGACGTTTCAGCCTTATGCTGTAGATGGTGTATGTCGATCCTTCCGTCCAGTGCAGCAGCTGAATACCCGGCAACCCCGCAAACCCACTTTCGTAAATTTGGGCGATCTCCCTGCGTCGTCTCATGAACATGGACACACGACGGAGCTGCTCCCGCCCGATCGCGGCCTCAAGGGGAAGCATCATTGTCTGGTTATCTGCGGGAAGGCGTATGGCTTCACGGGAACGTAGTGTCATCAGGTAGCTTTTCAGAGGAGTATCGGCGTTGGCCAACGCGTCGGTGAGACGAGCAAAGGGGACGGATAAGGCGGCCCAAGAGGCGACAAAATACAGCCAGCGCATCACGCCCGCCATATCAGATCGCCTCGTAAATGAGGCATTCCGGTATCTTCGGACGGATTGGGCCAGGCCTTCCTGATTTGTCAGGAATGCGCCGCCGTAAAGGGAAGTCATCGGCTTTCCGATCCCGAAAGCAAGGAAGGCACCGTCTCCACATCCAGCAAGCATCTTGCCGTCCCATCGTGCATCAAAACACTGGCAGCAATCGATGAAGATAACGGTATTCTTATTGCGGCGGCGTATTGCCTCGGATAACCCGGCAGCATCAAAATTCATTCCGAAAATACTTGTGGGAATAGCCGCAACCGTCTGAGACGTAGTTTTATCAATCATCTGCTCCGGGTTCTGGTTAGGCGAATCGGGCGATGTATCGACAAAGACGGGATTGCAACCCGCCACAAACGACGCGTGGGCAACCACGACACAATTGTAAGCCGGTTGGACCACTTCACCTCCGGGCTTGTCCATGGCCTTCAGGGCAGTGTACAGAGCGCTACGGCCGTAAGGAAACGCTATTGCTTGTCGGACACCAAAATACGCCGCAAGTTCTGTTTCGAACTCTTCAATAACACCAGAGCTATGAAATACGGATGCTTTTAGGTCCCGGTAACCGTAATTCGGTCTACTTGCAGGAATCATGGCAGTTGGTCTATGACCTCTTATGTGAACGGCGATTGCTAATGAGGCACTCTGCCTTTCTGAAAGCGTTTGACAGCGGTGACTAACCCCCATATAGCCGCGGTTACTAATGACCAGATAATAATGTATGCGCGCTGGTAAAGCAACCCAGCAAGGACCTGCTCCCGATTTAAACCCAAGGCTTCAAGAAGAACCAGGCCGCCTCCCTCATAGATGCCGAGACCGCTCAGGCTTACAGGGATATGAGTAAGGATGGAAAGAGAGTTAGTTATGCATATAGTCGCGAAAAAAGGTGGGGTCACGTTAGCGGCCATGAGGGCAAGGATAAGGGTAATGCCCGATATAATACCCCTGAAGCCGCCTATAAAAATATTTGCATAAAGGTTCTTTCGATCCCCCTTGAAATATAGAGTAAGAGACTCCCAGAACTTCTTCGTCACAGAGAACTTGTCAACCAGTATCGGAGCAAATCGCACAGCAGCCCAGATTATACATCCAAATAGTAAAACAAATGTTCCCATGAGCGCCATTATGAATAAAGGCCCTACGGGCAGGACGAAAATCAGTGTAAACGGTGTAAATACAAACGCAGCGATCACCATTGTTATAAATCTATCCGTAAGAATTGCGGAAACGCTCCTGTGAACCGGTATGAGGGTCTGCCTTGCAAGACCGACCATCGCAAAATCACCGAAAATCGCGGGGGCAATAGACCCTACCGAGCCTGCCACAAAGAAATAGCATGTAAAGAGCCAAATGCTTATCGGACTGAAACCACGAAAGAGAACCCATAATTTAAGGCCACCCAAAAAGACATAGAAAACGCCAAAGCCAATCATAGCTATGATGGGAAGAAGGTTGGGCGTTACTACAATTTTTGAAAAAATACTTAAATCGACGGATTTGAAAATCCATAGGAGCAGCGCTATGCTGACGGCAAAGCGAAAGATAAACGAGGCGAATCTTTCCCACTTAAGCCCCTTTGGTTGAAGTTCCTTACCATCAAAACATGTGTCATGACAGCCTTCATCTCGCTTCATAGTATGCCTGCCCCTCACGACAACCACGTCCCCTAATTAGATATCTTGTGCCATTGTCAGTTCATTTCTTCCTTCATTTTTCAAGATAAAGAACCAAATGCCAACCTATCCTCCTGCTCAGGGAGAAGTAAATTGATCTTGGTATGAGATCATATACCTTGCCCCACCCTGCCCCGAAGAGGTACTCTATCTCTATACGGCATGAAGTAAAAGCGCCGCACATTTTTCGGACTTCCTGTCTGCTGAACCGATGTGTTACAGGAGAATCAGGACCCTCTCTTGCATTTTCAAAACCTCTTTGCAATATCCAATGAACCAAATTATTCAATGACCATTTGTGATACAGCATAATTACGGCCCGGCCTTGGGGAACGAGCACACGGCGGATTTCATTAATGGCCTTTCCTGTGTCAGGCGTATGATGCAATACCCCGAATGAATATACGCAGTCGAAAGTATTGTCTGGAAAAGGCAGAGCTTCTGCATTGCCTTCAAGGAATGTGCCCCGAGCATAATAGAGGTTAAAAAGTTTCTCTGCCAATACCAGATGAGCCGGGGTGATATCAAGTCCCGTAACCTTAAATCCCTCTCTGGCAAACATCAGCGCATCGGTTCCCATCCCGCATCCAACCTCCAAAATATTTGGTGACAAACCTGTCTTCAAATACTTTATTATTGCAGGGAAATAATAAATGAACCTACGCCGCGCTTCGAGGATAATGTCAAAATACTCCTTGCTACCCCGGGCAATGTGAGGATAGTTGCGAAGATAGATCTCGTTATTGAGCTGAAACGTCCAGAATTCTGCAATATCCTGAAAAATGTTAGGCTGCGAATCCTTGTCCACTAGATTACCCTCCGGCAGCAAACTTCACGAATCGGCCATCCGTCTTCCCACCACTTCAGAAATTCTGATCTATTTTACATTACACCATACATGCACTTTGCAAATTTCATCAGTCCCCGACAGTTTGTTTCCACAATGCGTCTATTTCCTTAACAACAACGCGCCCGCTGGTAAGCCTCGTCCCGCGCTCCCTGAGCCCTTTCAATATGGTCCAGTAAATCTCATCGAATCCGGGATCTAACATCCCGCCAAGCTGTTCTTGATGCCATATAAGCGAAACACAGCCTCCCGATTTTTCCACAGGCCGAATTTGATCACTACAATGTTTCAATGCTTCACTGGATAAAAAGCGGTAAGTCGTCGCGAGGGTTGTATCCATGAGGATAAATGGTATTTCCCACAGGGAAAAGGGCTTCATCCCTTCCAAATCATATGGTCTGAATGGGAATAACGTGCCTGCACGAGGTCCGCTCATGTCATTGTAACCGACTGACATATCGTATTCTAAGCCTGCTTTTGTCAGTTCAGGAAAAAATGTCGCAGGATGAAAGTTAAGATAATGCTGCCGATGTCCTGAAACACTCGTGCCGAGAATGCTTTCAAGCTTAATCTTCTCCCCCATAAGTTGTCCCGGCGTCCTTGCCGCCCTATAACTCCCATGGAGACAAATTTCAAATCCTCTGTGAAGCAGACTTTTCAAATCGTCTTCTTCGTTGTTGTAGCTCCGCAGATCATAGGCAGGATCGCGCCTGTGCCTTCTGTTGACCGTAAATTGAAACGAAGAGATTGCCCCCAGTGTGGTTTCCCCGTCCGCAACAGATTTCAACGCATTATAAGGCACGGGCTGAAACACGGCTTTACGGTATTTGTTAATGATCTGCCATGCCTGAGGTGCGCTTCTCCTTGTCAACAATTGTCTTAGCACTGCTCGGAGAAAGCGTGGCATACCACGATTCACATGTGTTGGCATATAGTCGACATCATGGGTAAGAACGACCGTCCCCGGGGCTAGAAGTAACGCATCTTCCCCCTGTCTTCTGACGCTGGGCCATCCAATTTTTTCTGCCTCAACAGCAATACTATTAAGCCAAAAATCTGCCAGTGGTTCAGGCTTGACAAAACCTCCCGTTGTCCACCAGTCTTCGGCAAAGCGCATCCAGCCGTCCTTCTTTTCAGGTCTGTTTTTTCGTTCATAGAGAAGGCTGAGAAGGGCGTGAGCTCCCGCAATAACATCTGCTTTAATCCATCCCCGTTTATTAAAATCGGCCGCCTTTGGGTGATAAAATGGAAATCGTCCATCGTCGCCTGCCCCAAGCGGAATGACAGCCCGGCTCTCCATAATATGCCTTTTGACATACTGTGACGATAATATGATAAGGTCGCCTTCCCTTACGGGTATCTCCACCGGATTTTCCGTTGTAGCATATATGATGCGCCTATCCGCCTGCGGACGCAGAGTCCATCCCACGCGCATGGCCAGATGGCGCAGCGTATGAATAACGGCGTTTCTGTCAAATGGTTCTTCAAAAAATACCAAGTCAACAGGCAGTCTCTCAGACATCTTTTCCCCTCACCAGATCCCTGATATGACCTTCAATAATTTCCGGAATGTAATCTAAACTTCCGACAAGCATGTCCCTTTTCTTTCGCATTTGCTCGCCGGACGGCGGGGTGCTGGCCATGGCGACAGCCGCAGCAGCAGCGTCAATCCCATTGCCATAAACCCGCAGCAGCCCGAACTGATCCGAGAGGATCTTCATATTTCCGCATGCACCGGCCCAACTCGATGCTAATACCGAAGGCACTCCCATGAGCGCCGCCTCTGCGCACATGCTGGGGCTTTCACCTACCACCAGTTTTGCAAAGGCCATGACATGATGCATCCTGTCTATTCTGATAGCGATTGTGAATTTTCTGAGTGCCTCTGGAGGCGGGGTTTCTGTCGTTAAGACCACTTTCATTCTCGAAGAGAGTTGCTGAATCAACCGAATAGCATCCGCCGCGCTGAATCCTTTTTCTCCCTGATCGTGGATGGCATCCCAGCGGACAAATCGAATCACGGCGTAAGGCTCTTCAGGATTGATGCCTTCACCCTTCACTAGTTCAGGGTCTGGAGTAAATTCATGAGGGTGCAAGTAACTCCATTCATGAAAACTTCGGTAGCGGTAGTGGTTCTTGCCAAAATCTTTGGTAAACCACTCCGGTGTGAGAACCCTGTCTGCAAAGGGGAAAGCTATAGTGTTGCTGAACTCTGCCGTTTCTGTGTCGGTGAGGGCAATATTGGGTATACCGAGCAATCTGGATGGCAAGGAAGTAGTTATACCGCTGATGGACAGGACAATATCCGGGCGAAAATCCCGGAGCATTATAGTTAATTTGTACCAGCGTTCTAATAGCTCCTGCGCAAGGCCAATGCCTTTCTTCTGCTTAGACAAGCAAACATAAGGAATGCCGAACAGATCAAGGAGCTGATGGGTAATGTCTTTGTCGCGGGTCACAATTTTCAGCTCGTGGCCCCGCCCCTGCCACCTCTTCATCAATGGCCGGAAGAAATGCGCATGTTTGGGGTGCAGTATGTCTATCAGAAACTTCACGGCTCTATGTCTCTCTCACCGCCAATGCTACAAGGCCCGACCCACTCTTCTGAGATCGGTAAAATGAACCCAGAAAGCTGGAGAACAGCAGTAAAGGAAAAACCAATGCATAGAGACCCTTTTTTCGTTCTTTGGCACCGGTTATCAGCTTGCTTATATCGCTAGCCAATGTTTCTATTGTATTATAATTATAGACGCAGGTTTTGACACGAAGCCCCCCTTTTGTGAGAAGACGGATCAATTCATCCTTTGTGTAACCCGGTCTTACATGCCCGTCAATGTCCATCCAGTTAACTCTTTGCCAGCCAAAAATGTTCCGTGTCAGATGCGGCACGTGGACAAGCAAATGGCCGCCGGGTTCGAGGGCTTTACAAAACATTTTCACGGCACCGCTATCGTCATACAGATGTTCGAGCATATCTGTCGAAATTATCAAATCAAATCTGCCTAATTCGGGAAGTTTCATAGCATCCATGGCAACAAATTGCACATTCTTGAATCCCGCTCTCTTAGCAATTTCGCTATTGACCATGTTTTGATCTTCATCCAGATCAACTCCAAAAACTTCGGCGGCGGCAAAACGCTTGGCACAGGCAAGGGTTATCATTCCCCGACCACATCCAGCGTCAGCGATCCTGTGCACATCAGGAATTTGATCGAGAAAAGGAAGGATGGTGCGAGCGCGTACACGGAGTCCCAAGATAGGTGCTCCAAAAATCTTCACATATATTCGTTCCGGTTGCGTCAATCCTGGAGTTAGTGCTAATTCTGAACCAAACGGCATTAATTCCCTCCCATACCATCCGTTCTTCCTAATA
>DASRZZ010000072.1:0-4681 GCA_035685925.1 Syntrophales bacterium
TTGGACTTAACGATGAACGTCTTAATTTCGTTAGATTAAATTATAAAAATATTATAGCATACATGCCGGTGAAGCACCAAGCGGCAAAGGTAGAAAGATTGGATAAAGAAGGATACAGCGTGATCACTGATCAGTCGACGCAGGAGCAAAGTGCTGACATGAGATTTCGGTGGCTGATGTTGTCGAGGGTTGCCATCGTCACTTTTCTTCTGGTAGTTACTACGTTCATCAAGTTTCAAAAAACAGAGATATTCCCCGAAAAGGCGGTAACATCACTCTATATCCTTTGCGTCCTCACATATTCACTGTCATTGGCCTATCTGCTGCTCTGGAAGCTCGTCAAGAAGATCACTCTGAACATATATATCCAAGCCCTGATCGACGTTGCCCTGATAACTTTTCTTGTATACATCACAGGCGGAATCAGCAGCATATATTCCGTTTTCTATCCCCTAGTCATCATATATTCCGTATTATTTTTAGAGAGAAGGGGCGGCCTGATAATCGCCTCTGCCTCCGGTATACTTTACGGGCTGCTCCTCGACCTGGAGTTCTATGAAGTCATCCACCCTATAAACGCTATAGCCGTACACGACTATAACTTGGGAGCCGGTTATGTATTTTCGAGAATGTTCATCCACCTCCTGTCGTTCTATATCATCGGCCTTCTCGCAAGCTTCGTAGTCGAGCAGGAAAGAAGGGTCAGGACCCTTCTCGCCGAAAAGGAAACCGCATTCGATCAGCTCGATTTGCTGCACAGAAGCATAATCGAATCGGTTGAGACGGGAATAATGACGGTGAACCTCCAGGGTAAGATTAAGTCGTTCAACAGGGCCGCAGAGGATATCTCCGGATTCGCGTTCGCCGATGTCGAAAACAGGAACATCACGGATATCTTTCCCCGGTTTGTCGATGTACGGGGGAAGATCAGGAAGGAAGACGGCAGCGACCCGGGGAAAACCCGCTACAATATGGAACTTGACCGCCGGAACGGCGATAAACTCATCCTCTCCTGCCTCATGTCACATCTCAGGGATCATCAGGGAAAGAGGATAGGCGACATCGTGATTTTTCAGGACATAACTTCTCTCATAAAGATGGAGGAGGATCTCGAAAGAAGCAAACGCCTTGCCATCATCGGTGAGATGGCTGCTGGACTCGCGCATGAGATGAGGAACCCGCTTGCATCTCTCAGCGGGTCTATACAGATCTTGAAGAGGGACCTCCAGTTGAGCGCGGTTGACGAAAAACTCATGCAGATTATCCTTAGAGGCAAGGATCAGCTTGATCATGTGATTAAGGATTTTCTTCTGCTGGCAAAGCCCGCACCAGGAAACAGGGAGGCCGTACCCATCAAGGAAGTCATAGAAGGTGTGATAGAAACCATCCAGTACCTTCCTGACTGGACGAGCGAGATCACGGTTTCGCTCGCCATGTCAGACAACATCTCCGTCTATGCGAACAGGACGGAGATAAGGGAGGTCGTATGGAACCTGATCATGAATGCCGTCCAGGCCATGCCCAATGGTGGCATTATCTCCGTAGAAACGAGAAAGGTCATCGATGACGTCGGTCGCGATTCACTGGAACTCCAGGTGAGTGATACGGGCCACGGTATTGATGAGCAGGATATTGACAGGATATTCGAACCATTTTTCACAACCCGGGAAAGAGGTACAGGCCTTGGTCTTGCCATAGTGAACAGGATAATTGAGGGCTATGCGGGAAAAATTTCGATAAGCCGTAAGACCGAGAAAGGGACTATCTTCAGAGTTACTCTTCCTTTGAAGATGTGAGATTTCGGACTTCTTGGATGTTTGTGAGGAGGAAGACTTCATGGCAAAAATTCTGGTAGTCGATGATGATCAGGGAATACGAGATTTTCTCGAGATCATGCTGGCTAGAGAGGGTTATGATGTGGTGACCGCTCCCGATGCGACAAAAGCACTGGCCAAATGCAGAAAGGACAAATTCGACCTAATATTGACCGACTTGAGGATGCCGAAAATCGACGGCATTGAATTCTTGAAGGCCGTCAAAGACATCTCACAGGAGGCACTTGTTATCCTGATAACCGCCTACGCATCTCCCGAAACAGCCGTATCCGCGATGAAGGAAGGCGCTTACGACTATATCGAGAAGGGCTTTAACATAGAAGACATAAAGGCAATTATCAGCAGTGCCCTCGACAAAAAAGGGGTCAAAAGAGAAGATGCCCAGTTCATCAAGGAAGTCGAAGACGCCGTGTCTTTTGCAGATATGATCGGGAAGAGCAAAGGAATGCTCAAGGTATATTCACTGATAAAGAAGGTCGCCGAGACACCCACCAACGTCTTGATACTGGGAGAGAGTGGAACAGGCAAGGAACTCGTAGCCAGAGCCATTCATGCGAATAGCCCGAGAATGAACATGCCCTTCGAAGTCATCAATTGCGGCGGCGTTCCTGAAAACCTCCTCGAAAGCGAATTGTTCGGCTACGTTAAGGGTGCATTTACCGGTGCCTACAGCGATAAACCGGGCCTTTTTGAGATAGCAAAAGGGGGAACTATTTTTCTCGATGAAATAGGTGACTTGCCAACATTACTTCAAGTAAAACTTTTGCGTGTAGTTCAGGAAAAAACGTTCAGGAGGGTAGGGGGAACAGAAGAGAAAAAGGTTGATGTGCGGATCATCTCGGCAACAAACAAAAACCTTGAAGACAAGGTGAAAGACGCTACATTCAGAGAAGATCTGTATTACCGATTGAATGTAATACCCATCAACATACCTCCCTTGAGAGAGAGAAAGGAGGATATACCTATCCTGACCAAGCATTTCATCGAGAAATGCTCAAAAGAATTTGGAAAGGAGATTCGGACGATTTCTTCATACGCCATGGAGCTCCTGATGAAATATCCGTTTCCGGGAAATGTAAGAGAGCTTGAAAATATCATCGAGCGGAGTGTCGCCTTGGAGACATCGAATATTATTCTGCCCGAGAATCTTCATCTGACAGGAGACCAGGGCGAGGCAGGCAGGTTTGCTGATGCCGATATACCGGAAGAAGGGTTGAATCTTAATGAGGAAGTGGCCATGTATGAGAAGCATATCATAGAAAAGGCTCTGAAAAAGGCGAGAGGCTCAAAGACCAGGGCTGCGGAAATTCTACAGGTCAGTTTCGATTCATTGCGATACAGGATCGAGAAGCTGGGAATCGGATAAAAAAAACGTAGAATTTTTCTTGACACCGGCATTCTTTGGATTTATAGAAGAATTTAAGATTGCGGAGATGTGATCACATAAATGAAAAAAGTAAGCAGGCTGGCACAATTTGTTTTCGCTTTTTTTAGCTTTTTTAGCGAGGTCTGCCTGCTGCGCTCATGACCTAAGGGATCATTGAAGGGTAGCCGTGGGCAGACCGAACTGCCCGCGGCTTTTTTTTGCGAAAGGCCGTGGATATGTCCAGGCCTTTTTTCTTTTGCAATGGAGGGTAGGAATGAAAAAGATACTTATCACACTTGTCAGCCTCACCGTCGCCTATTTGATCATCTCGGTTTCGATGACTGCGGATGCGAAGACGATCAAGGTTGGAGCCGCGATAAATCTTACGGGACCTGCGTCATCGTGGGGACATTTTCATGCCAAGGGCCAGCAAGATTATTTCCGCTATGTAAACGAAGTCAAGGGTGGCGTCGCGGGCAACAAGATTGAAATCATCGTTGTTGACACCGCATACAAGGTCCCGGAGGCTGTTGCGGCAGCAAAGAAGTTCGCCATTCAGGATCAGGTTGACATGATCACAACGTGGGGAGCCGGAGAAGGTCTCGCAGTGAAGCCTATCATCCAGCAATATAAAATACCGACCATCAATTACTCGACGAGTTGGGAGCTCCTGGAGCCGCCGGTAAGCTACATGTATCTGCCATTCGGGAGTTACCGCATGGATAGTTATGCAATACTGGAGTACATCCGCGCGATACACGTTGGCAAGGAGCCTCCGAAGGTTGGCCTCCTCACCTATAACAACGCCTATGGCCGTTCAATCCATGAACCCTGCAGGGAATTTGCTAAAAAGGTCAATGTAAATATTGTGGCAGTGGAGGAATTTCCTCCTCAGAAGGTAGATTTGACCACGGAACTTTTGCGTCTCCAGAAAAAAGGTGCCGAATACGTTTTCATGCAGATGCTGCCCGCTACTATAGTAACGGCCTTCAAGAGCGCTGACCGGATCAATTACAATCCGCTATTCTTGGGGACATGGACATCAACAGATCCGGATTTCTTCAAGCTCGGCAAAGGGCTGATAAGGGATCGGTTGCGGATTCAGTTTCCGGGAGGCCTGCCCAGCGACAAGGGGCAGGGCGTCAAAGTCATGACTGATTTGTGGCGTCGTTACAAAACTGTAGAAAAATTCGATGCCTCTTACTGGGAAGGTGTGGTTGTAGGCATGATCATGGAAAGGGCATTTATAAGGGCCAACCAGAAATACAAGGAAATCAACAGAGACACGATAAATCGAGCGCTGGAATCTTTCAGGAATGAGGATTTCGGAGGCCTCGTTCCCAATATCACGTATACGCCCACCGACCACGGGGCATCCTTTAAAGCAAGGATCGTTAAGGTCGGTGAGGACGGATCCTTTACAGCGCTTACAAATTTCTTTGATCCACTTCGAGACAGGATAAAAGTGTTAAGATAATCA
>DASRZZ010000073.1:0-4336 GCA_035685925.1 Syntrophales bacterium
TCGCCTGATTCCAGATTTCGATATTTTTCAGGCTGCCGTCGGCTAATCTCGCCGACAAGGCCTCCATCGTCGGTAGCGTGTCCGATCCGGGACCGCCACGGTTGATCCAGTCGCCCGATTTGACCATGTCAGCCCATTTCTTGGCGGTAATGATCTTGTTCCTGAGCTTCTGCTGCACAGGCGTTTGCATAATAACTTTTCCTTTGGTTTCAATCTTTTGTTGTGCCATAGTGAAATGTTCCCTCCCTCCTTAAAGGTAATTAGGTTTTGACGTTCAGCCGAATTAAATCAGCCACTCTTAAGCGATATGCAGACTCACAATTCTAACTTTCCCCGCAGATCCAAGGGCATGACCCAATTTTGCAGCGGATAGAAGATGCGCCACAGATCTTATGCGGGTTTTGGCTCGGCTCATAGAATGTTTGTCTATAGCAGATACGTTGAGATGTAAGAGATTTGAGAATAAAGTAGAAACAGGATTTTCTATCTGTCACCAATATGAACCTTTTGAGATGTCCTCAGTTTAGCCGCTTATTGCCGACGTTAAGGCCTATCTCACATCACCGTTGACTATGCAAGCATTAGTGATAAAGAATCTCAATACCGTAAGAAGAAAAGATTGCATTCAATGGTTTGCGGGAACGTCCATCATAAGCCTTCCGTGCATGGAAAGCTCAATGTTTAGTCTTGTATGAAAAAAAAATCAGAAATACAATATTAAAAGGTTCATAAATAATCTTTAGAAAAAATTAATTTTATTCGAATACTAGCGAAATTTATTAAACCTTGATAAAGGAATAAAGTCATTTGATCAAGGGCGAAGGATTTTAATCATAGAAAACGCCTTCTTCCCCTGATCGTTACTTGCCCTTCACTATAAGAGATCGGTTTTCAACATAATGCTACACCGTTTTCATAAATTAACGTAATTTTTTTCTTAAAATTTAATCAATGTTGCTATGAAAATACAGCTATAATTTCTCCTTATGAAAATTAATTTTATGTAAAGATTATTTATGAACCTTTTAATATTGCTTTCCCTCTTAATTTCGTACAATAGACGCAGATAAAAATTTATTAATTTTTCCCGAGTTATTAGAGAACAAAAAGAACTTATAGAGCGTCTCATTTGAAATATATCCATTTTTCAGCACTTTTACCTCGTTGATCCATAGAAGAAAAAAGCCAGTGTAACCCTCAGATAAGGGTTTATTACTTAATCAATTGAGTAACACTGACAGCGCGGTTGTCGAAACGGCCGATTTCGGCTGACGCAGTTCATACATCAACAGGGCGATCCTCCCTAACTATCCATTTGGGTGGACGCTGAGAATAATAAAAAGGAGGTAGGGTCCAGTGAATGTGATTGATCAGGGAATTGGCAAAATCTTTACAGACCCCGATGCGGATAAGGCGCGTGCATTCTTCCGCACGAAAAGCCGCAAACTGGAATCCAAGGTGATGTCTGTAAAAGAAGCCGTGGAAAAGTTCGTCCATGACTGCGACTATCTGACACTAGGCGGTTTTGGGGCAAACAGGGTACCGATCGCGGTTGCACATGAAATCGTGAGACAGGGGAGAAAGAATATGGGATTTGCAGGCCATACATCCACCCATGATTTCCAGATACTCTGCGCGGGTGAGGTGTTCAACAAGCTGGATGTAGCCTATATTGTGGGTCTGGAGGCACGCGGCTTATCCCCCAACGCGAGGCGCTACATGGAAAGTGGCAAAGTTGAGGTGAGTGAGTGGACCAACTATTCGCTCTCTGTACGCTTCAAGGCTGCCGCCGCAGGTGTTTCTTTCTACCCATCGAGAAATATTATGGGAACCGATACATTCAAATACAGCGGTGCCAAAATCATTGAGTGCCCGTTCACGGGAACAAAGTACGCGGCCATGCCGGCCCTGTATCCGGATGTGTCAGCTCTGCATGTCCATGAGTCGGATATCTACGGCAATTGCCGTGCGAGGGGCATCACCGTTTCCGATTTCGACGTGGCAAGGGCGTCCAAGCGTCTGATCATCACCTGCGAAAGGCTGATTTCCAATGACGAGATACGTCGAGATCCGAGCTATACGGTCATTCCTTACTGGTGCGTTGATGCCGTATGTGAGGTCCCTTACGGCAGTTATCCCGGAAATATGTATGCAGAATATTTCTCTGACGAGGAGCACATAAGAGAATGGATGAAGGTGGAAGAGAACCCTGAGGAGTTCAAGAAATTCATCGAAAAGAATATTTACAGCTGCAAGGATCATTTTGAATATATCGAGAAGAACGGCGGAATACATAAATTGCTGAAACTCAGGGACAAAGAATTCATGTTTGTCAAAGCGAGAGATTAAAGGAGGATATCCGATATGGCTGACTACAATACCATGGAACTTATGATATGCACTGCTGCAAGAGAGTTAGAAGATGGGGCTTCTATTGTCGTTGGAACCGGAGCTCCCAATGCGGCGGCAATGCTTGCGCAGAAGGCCCATTCACCTAATCTGGTTATCCTTTTTGAGGCCGGCGGGGCGGCGCCTCTGATTCCAGAAATGCCCATATCCGTGGGGGATTCCAGAACGACTTGGAAGGCTTTGATGGCGAGCGGAATGTGTGAAATTATGGAAACGTGCTGTCGCGGCATGATTGACTATACCTTCCTCGGAGGTGCCCAAATTGATATGTACGGGAATCTGAATTCCACGAGAATCGGTCCTGACCATCAGAAACCGAAGGTACGATTCCCGGGGAGTGGCGGTGCCAATGACCTTGCCTCATTTTGTTGGAGAATGCTCGTCATGACACCCCAAGATACCAAGAGATTTGCCGAGAAATGTCAATTTATTACAACGCCGGGCTGGCTGACAGGCGGTGATTCACGGGCAAAGTCAGGTCTGCCGCACGGGGCCGGGCCATACAAAATCATTACAAATATGGCTGTCATGGACTTTGAACCGGAATCAAAAAGGATGCGGATTATAGGAATAAACCCCGGTTACTCTGAGAAGGATGTTCAGGATAATTGCGGGTTTGAACTTCTGAAGGCGAAGAAGATCGTGGAGAACAAACCTCCGACGGCGAAGGAGCTATCAATCCTGAGGGAGCAGATAGACCCGTATCGATACGTTATTGGCAGGTAGTTTTCTCTTACTAGCATTAAAGCTCCCAGGGTGGCATTCAATCCGGGGGTATCTAGGAGGATTATAAATGGCGGAAGAAATGAAAGAAGGTATGGCAGGAGAC
This sequence comes from Syntrophales bacterium, assembly GCA_035685925.1. Lineage (GTDB taxonomy): Bacteria > Desulfobacterota > Syntrophia > Syntrophales > UBA2185 > Fen-1135. The sequence continues at coordinate 3,239 of DASRZZ010000073.1, forward strand.
GACAATAACCTTAAGCATTGGGAGGAACAGGACGCTATCCTCTTGGCTCACCGTGAGGAGGCATACAACATCGGCGGTGAGGAGCAGCTCAAGCGTCTTGCCAAGCAAGGCAAGAAGCCGATGCGGGAACTCGTTTCGATGTTGATCGATCCTGGTACGGAGTTCTTTGAGCTTGGCCTCGATGCAGGCTACAACATCGGACAGGTAAAACTCTACGGAGGAGAGATCTACGAATCGGAAAAAAGAGGTCACATCCCGGGCGGCGGACTCGTTACCGGCGTAGGCGTCATTCATGGAAAGGATTGCATGATCTTTGCCAATGAAAACCGCTATGCCGCGGGGACATATTTCCCCATCACTCTAAAGAAGCACATGCGGGCCCAGGCGATTGCCGAACGGCTCCGATTACCCTGCGTGTACATTGCCGACTCAGGAGGTATCAACCTTCCCTTGCAGTTGGGCTGTTTTGCCGACGACGGACACTTTGGCAGCATGTTCTACAACATGTGCCGCATGTCTGCCATGGGAATCAAACAATACACACTGTCCACCGGCGGAAACACGGCGGGCGGCGCCTATATCGTTTATCTCGCTTCTGAATCAATCATGATTGAAAAGCTGGCCTTTGCCTTCCTGGCAGGCCCCCCCATGGTGAAATCCGCCATCGGTGAAACCGTGTCCATGGAAGACCTGGGAGGAGCCTATGTCCACACCCAGCACTCCGGAGGCTGCGACCATTTCGTGACATCCCAGGCAGAGGGTGTCCAGAAGCTGCGGGACATCATTGAATTTGAACCAAGCCAGTCCATTCACTGCGACCGCGTGCAAACCCTGGAACCAAAATATGACTACAGGGACATGATGCGCTCCGCCCCCATGAATACCTATAATGCAATCAACATCAGGGACACCCTCAAGTGTATTGCTGATGACAGCTATTTCCATGAATACAAACCGACATACGGCCTCAACCGCGGTGAAAGTGTCGTTGCCGGCAAGATGTGGCTGAAAGGCATGCCCGTGGGCGTCATCGCTTCCAACGGGACCGGCGTTATCTATATCGAAGCGGCAAGAAAGGCAACGGAATGGATGATCCGG
>DASRZZ010000074.1:0-4168 GCA_035685925.1 Syntrophales bacterium
GAGCTATCGGAGGAATAATAATTAGTTTAGTGAGCTACAACAGAAGTGTCAATTTATTAAAAAATACTCCCAACATCAAGGGTAGTCAATGCAATATTTGCTTCTGGAAATGGCCTCTATTTTTCAATCATAAACTGAAGATTGGCGTTTGAGATGTTGCATTCTGATGAGAATTGCCAAAAACAAGAGGAAGTTATGATGAGTTATCTTTACACCCGCCGTCAAGTTAACTTCGTCTTATGGCATCTCATTTCAGGATTATGACCTGACCCGGATGTATGTCATCTGAAAGGGCCAGGTTATTCATCTCAAGGATCTTATCCAGTCTAACCCCATTCTTTTTTGCAATTTTACCCAGGCTGTCTCCGTTTCGCACTGTATATGTTTTCGAGCCGTCATTAGGCGCCGCTGCTTTGTTTCTCTTTGAGATCTTGGTGCGGGTATTCTTATCCGACGAACCGCTCTGTTGCTTTTCCCCGCTCTTCTTAGACACCAAAATGACTTCTCCTCCCCTGATGGTCCTGTGTTTTTTAAACTTGTTTAGCCGTTGAATTTCATCAACGCTCATATCAAAGCGCTTTGCCACAGACAGCAGCGTGTCGCCCTTCTTTGCCCTATATTTGATCGTGTCCCCGTTCACCTGAATGTCATCCTTATCTGCTTGTTGAGTTGATGTAACCCTCGCATAGCCAGTTTCATGAACAGGTATGATTAAATACTGGCCAGTTTTGAGCTTCTTTCTGCTGGATACATTATTGAATGACATGATCCCGCTGACAGATGTTCGAAATTTTCGTGCGACGGAAACGACTGTCTCGCCCCGTTTTGCTCTATAATGCACGAATGCTTCACGTGGTTTCTCACATTTGGGGATTTCGTCCATGATCTGAGTACATTTTTCGGCCATGCCCGGGGGCACTTTAAGATTGTATTCTTTATCAGGGGTGATACTCTGCCGTAGTTCTGAATTGAGCGTAGCCATCGCCTCCTCCGACGTTCCAAGGCGATGTGCGATATCTTCAAGACGCATGGATCTATCTGTCTTGACGGTTTCATAGCGGTAAACATTTTGCGTTTCATTTCTCTCTTTAAGATTAAAATCGTACTTCTTGGGATTATTTATAATCTCCATCGTTGCCAGGAAGCGCGGTACGTAACGGGCCGTCTCGTAAGGCAGCTGGCGATAGAGATCCCAGAATCTGTCGAAATAATTGATACGCTGCCTTGATATTACATTAAGTACTCTTCCCTCTCCACAGTTGTATGCAGCCAGGACTGTCAACCAGTCTCCAAACATGCCATGCAGTTCTTTCAGATAGTCAATAGCAGCCCTGGTAGATTTTTCAACATCCAACCTTTCATCAACCCAATCGTCCCGGTTTAGGCCGTACTTATAACCAGTAGATGGAATAAACTGCCAGATACCGAGAGCGCGTGCCCTTGACAGTGCACGAATTTTAAATCCGCTTTCAACGAGGGGAAGCCACGACAACTCTTCAGGCAGACCTTCTTTTTTCAGCTCCTTTAAAATTATGGGGCGATAAAGTGCGGAACGCTCGTATGACTGGATAAAAAAATCTCGTTCTACCGTTTGAAAGAGCCTGATTTCCTTTTCCACATCTGAATTGACAATATGCAATATTTCACTGTGTTTACCGTTTGTCGTAGTATGCGTCGATGAGTAGATGGCAAGGATCTGCTTCGATATGAGGAGACGGATGTCATCTTTTTGACGAGCGATATCAGGCTCTCCGTTAGTATCAAGGAGCAGCGCGTAGGCTTGATCAAGCAAATCAAGGGCGTTTTCCAAATCGCCCTTGACCCAGTATTCTCGCGACTCGTCAAGCAGTTCAAGAGCCTCTTCCATTATGTTCCTACCCTTCTCTCTTTCCAGTTCATTGGCCGCGCCATCCGCGGAGAGGCCATGTTTCTCTGTGAGAAATGGTTCTTTTGTGTCTTTCTCTTTTGATTTTTCTGGAGCGATGATAGTCAGCGAATGTCCATTTTCGGTCTTCATTTGTCCGTAAGCATTACCAACCAGAGATATCTGGTAGAGCACAAAGCATATTACAATAAATGGCAGGAAAAAACGGCTTTCTCTTGACATCACGATGAACTCCTCTCTTTCCATACGCGATAATCAAATCCTACACGTGACTGTTAGACGTAAGTTGTCTATATCACATTCTGCCGATTCTACAAACTGTTAATTCAATAGATATGCTTCGATAAAGTCATCAATGTCACCGTCCAGAACTTTGTTGACATTACCAACTTCGAGATTTGTCCGATGATCTTTGACTAATTTGTAGGGGTGAAGGATGTAAGACCTTATCTGACTACCCCAGGCGATATCCTTCTTCGACTTGTTTAGTTCTTCTATCTTCTTTCTTTGTTCCTGAAGCTGCATTTCGTACAGACGTGATTTCAAAAATTTCATTGCCATGGCTTTGTTCTTGTGCTGAGAACGTTCATTCTGGCATTGCACTACAATTCCCGTTGGAAGATGAGTGATTCTGACTGCCGAATCCGTTTTATTGACATGCTGTCCCCCTGCACCGGTAGACCTGTATGTGTCGATGCGAAGATCATTTTCATCGATTTCCACAACTATCTCGTCGTCAACTTCAGGATAGACAAAAACGGAGGCAAATGACGTATGCCGGCGTGCTCCCGAGTCGAAAGGGGATATTCGTACAAGCCTGTGTATGCCAATCTCCGCCTTGACATAACCGTATGCATAGTCTCCTTCGATGGTCAGGGAAACACTCTTTAAACCAGCTTCATCACCCGGTTGATAATCGATTATGGTAGAGGAAAAACCTTTACGTTCCGCCCACCGCAAATACATGCGCAGCAGCATCTCCGCCCAGTCCTGTGCCTCGGTTCCTCCTGCCCCCGCGTGTATCGTCATGATAGCATTCATCGCATCCTGCGGAGACCCTAACATGAGTTTCAGCTCTTCGTCTCTGACGGATGACTTAAGTCTGTCTAAATCCTTTTCAATCTCTTCAAGAGTTTGCTCATCGCTTTCCTCCAGCGCCAGATGGAACAGGATTTCTATATCACCGATGTTGTTCCTCAGCTTTTCACAGTTGTCGACAATTATCTCTAACTTATTTTTGTCCTTCAGGATTTCACGTGCCTTATCCTGATCACTCCAGAAGTTTTCACTCAATGATGCTTTTACGAGTTCTTTGATTTGTTTTTGCTTTTCTGCAATGTCAAAGACATTCTCCGAGATGATCTATTCTTTTTTTCAATGCCAACATATCTTCATTAATTCCTGTACGCGTTAACATTTTTCCTCCTTAAGCTTATAAAAATGTAAAAAGTTAGAATTATCATGCACAGCAGTGCAAAAACATCTCCGTATACCGCATAGAATGTCTCTTTATTAATAAATTTTATCGTATTTCTCAAGGCCGTTCTTTCGAACAATGCCGTATGGGCAACAATCCTTCCGGTAGGATCGATTACTGCACTGATCCCGGTATTTGCGCTTCTCACTAAGTAAAGGCGATTTTCCACTGCCCTGAATACAGTCATGGAAAGATGTTGATACGGCGCCGATGTCCTTCCAAACCATGCATCATTTGTTATATTCACAAGCAAATCAGCACCATTTTTTTTATATGTCCTACTTGCCCCGGGAAATATTCCCTCATAGCAGACCAGGACGCCGAGCTTATGGCCGTCCATGGCCAGGGGGTAATAGCCTTCGCCGGAACGGAAATCCCCCACACCGACGACCAATTTCTTGATAAAGGGAAACATGTTCCCCAATGGTACATATTCACCATATGGCACAAGATGTACCTTATCGTAACGTCCAAGAATTTTTCCTTGCGGCGATAATAGAAAAGCACTATTCAAGAAGGGAAGGCATGCTGGATCTCCTTCGCAATTTCGCTGATAACTGGGACTGCCGAAGAGCAGCCAATCTCCGGAACGGCGGGCGACTTCAATAATCTCGCTCTGCATCTTGCTCGGATCCTGAAAGAAGAACGGCATCGCCGTTTCTGGCCATACCGTCAATCCTGTCACAGATGATCTTTTCTCCAGAGATAGATTCTTATACACGTCGATCGTATCAGCCTGAAAGTCGGGATTCCATTTAATACTTTGATCGATGTTACCTTGAATGAGGGTAACATTCATCGCTTTT
>DASRZZ010000075.1:0-9910 GCA_035685925.1 Syntrophales bacterium
TGTCATAAATTTCCCTCGCATTCCTGAAACGAACCTCCATCTTGGCAGGATGGACATTAACGTCTACGTCCCCCGGGGGCAGATCGATAAACAAGATTGCCGCGGGATACTTCTTCGCCTCAATTAAGCGCCTGTAGGCGGTCATCACAGCATGGTTCAAAAGATAATCCCTTACAAATCTCTTATTTACAAAGTAATACAATTTTTTCGCATTTGATCTACTGAAAGCGGGTTTAGAGGCAAATCCCTCAACGATCATATTCCCCTTGGCGCCTTTAACAGGCAACATGTAGTCCATAAAATCCGTCCCGAGGACGAGAGAAACCCTCTCAGAAATATCTGGAGCAGCAGGAATATTCAAAATCTCCCTGCCATGCGCCATCACTCTCATTCTGACCTCAGGACGGGAAAGAGCCGTCCTCGTAATAACATCCATGCAATGTGCCTGTTCCGCCGCCTCCGTCTTCAGGAACTTCTTGCGTACGGGAACAGGATCAAATATATGACTCACCCAAACAGAAGTGCCGATGGGACATCCCGTGTCTGTTATGCTCTTGAGTTGTCCTGCCTCTACAATCACCTTCGTGCCCGATAAAGAAGACTTTTTCCTCGTGACCATTTCGACGCGCGAAATGGCGCCAATGCTGGGCAAGGCCTCGCCGCGAAATCCATATGATCTCACACTGTAAATGTCATCAAACTGGTATATCTTACTGGTCGCAAAGCGCTCAAAGGCAAGAGGAACCTCTGTACTCTCAATGCCCTCACCATTATCGACGACTTTGATCGATCCCCGCCCACCTTTTTCAAGTTCAACAGTTATGTCTACAGCGCCGGCATCGAGGGCATTTTCCAGGAGTTCTTTCAGAATGGAAGCGGGCCTTTCGATAACCTCGCCCGCAGCAATCTTACTCGATAGGCTTTCCGGCAAAACAATAATTTTAGCGGCCACGATTAGTCACCTGCTACAAAAAAATTGACGCTTACATGCCAGGCCTGACATGTATTTAATCTGTTTTCTTCAGAATAGCGCGGGCTCCGCGCAAACAATTTACAATATTACTTTGCCGATATAATCATCGACGGCAACCTGCCAATATCTCATGGCTTTGCCCGTGGACTGAAAAAATTTTTGACAGTTGAGAACGCTATAGTGCGGACGATTGGCAGGTCTTGCCAGTTTATCGGATTTTATGGGCTTTACGGTTACACCTGTCACGCCCGCGAATCTTAATATCTTCAGGGCAAATTCATACCAGCTGCAATTCCCCCTATTGGTAATATGAAAGATCCCTGTATGCTGGCCTTCAATCAACAGCTGGACAGCGCCCGCCAAATCCCAAGTGAATGTGGGAGATCCCACCTGGTCATCCACTATTTCCAGATACTTTTCTGTTCTTGCCTTTTGCACGATGGTCTTGACAAAATTTTTCCCGTTCCTTCCGTAAAGCCATGCTGACCGTATTAGGAGAAAGTTGTCTGACAATTGCTTCAGATACTGCTCCCCTGCAAGCTTTGACTGCCCGTATACATTGATGGGACAGCATGTATCGTCTTCCAGATAAGGCCCTCGCTTCTTTCCGTCAAAGACGTAATCCGTACTGAAATGAACGATTCTTATGCCCCGCTCTCTGCATGATAACGTGATATTTTTCACTCCCTCAGCATTTACAGAAAAACATTTGTCTCTATTCGATTCGCAGCCGTCCACATCCGTATAAGCGGCCGCGTTGATGACAATGTCCGGCTCGGTGTCTGAAATGACCTTCTGGCAGTCCTCTAAAGAAGTAATATCAAAATCGTTAATGTCCCGACCCGTTACATCGTGAAAGGCAAGAAGCCTCAAAAAAAGATCGCTGCCAAGCATGCCCTTATGGCCCAGTATCAGAACCTTCATCAATGATACCCTCTAAATCAATATTTCACTTCCTTCAAGAATAAACCATGTGCAGGGGCTGTTTGATTTGCCTGCCTTCTATCTTTTGCTTCTACGATGCGCATAAATTCAGTCCTGGACAGTTTTTCCCTCCCGACATCAACAAGTGTGCCGACTATATTTCTTACCATATACTTCAAGAAACCGTCTGCTTCTATGAAGAACTTCGCCATGGCGCGGCTGTCCATTGCTATGTCGACTGACATCACCGTTCTTATGTGATTTTGAATACCGCAATTTGCGGCGCAGAAGGATGAAAAATCAAGGGTCCCTAAAAGAAGCTGAAACGCTTCCTTCATCTTATCTATATCGAGAGTATCGTGGGTAAACCAGGCATAATCCCTGTATAGAGCAGAGCGCACGGCTCCACAGTATATCTGATACATGTATATTTTACTCTTGGCATTATACCGGGCATGAAAAGACGGATCTACTTCTGCAATTTCCTTGACCACAATATCCCCAGGCAGAAGGCTATTTATTCCTCTAAGAAGACCTGTTTCCTTTATGTTTGAATTCGTTCTGAAGTTTGCCACTTGATTCATGGCATGAACGCCGGCATCCGTTCGCCCTGAACCCACAACTCTGATGTCCTCCTGAGTAATCGTGCTGATGCCATCTTCAAGTATCTCCTGGATTGTGAGGCTGTTGGCCTGGCGTTGCCAACCGTGATACCTCGTCCCGTCATATTCCAGGATTATCTTTATATTGCGTACCATATCCGACCGCCGCTTTTATTTTTAGCGTCCAATCTCGCAATGATTTTACTCAAAATAAAAGGGGGGCCTTAAATCCCCCCTTCGTCGTGCCAAGTCATGATCACGTCGAACTCTTCGCCCCTTCAAGGGCCTCAATGGCCGGAAGTGATTTACCGGCAAGAAGCTCAAGGGACGCTCCGCCGCCTGTTGATATGTAGGTGATTCTATCGCTTTCCCCGGCTTTATGAATTGCGACATCTGTGTCTCCTCCGCCGACGATGGTGACGGCGTAGGAATTTGCGATACTGTGTGCTAAAGCCGACGTTCCCCTGCCGAAGGCATCGATCTCAAACATCCCCATCGGGCCATTCCAGACAATCGTTTTGGCGTTACCAAGCGCCTCCGTAAAAAGAGTTATCGTCGCAGGACCGATATCGAGGCCTTTCCACTTGGAATTGATTTCCTGCATCGGGACAATCTTAGTTTCTGCTTCGGCGCTTGCGTCCTCAGCGATAACGCAGTCAACAGGCAAATAAAATTTTATGCCCAGTTTCGTGGCCGTCTCCATGATCTCTTTTGCTTTTGTCATGAGTTCCTCTTCAAAAATGGATTTGCCGATATCATATCCCTGTGCCTTGAGGAAGGTAAAGGCCATACCTCCTCCGATAATCATCTTGTCTACTTTTTCAATCAGATGCAGGAGGGCCTCGAGTTTTCCGGATACCTTCGAACCACCGATAATAGCGACAAACGGTCTGGCCGGATTATCTACAGCTTTTTTTAGGTAATTAAACTCCTGCTTTATCAGGAACCCCGCCCCGGATTCCTTCATGAACTTGATGATTCCCACGTTCGATGCATGTTTTCTGTGGGCATTTCCAAAGGCATCATCGACATATACATCCCCCATGCTGGCTAGCTCCCTAGCAAATTCGTCAGAATTCTTCTCTTCTTCGGGGTGGAACCTCAGGTTTTCAAGGAGGACAACGCTTCCCGGAGTCATCTCTGCCACTAATTTCCTCACCTCATCGCCAATACAGTCTTTCGCCAACTTTACATCTTTATTCAGGAGCCGCGATAACCTTTTCGCCACCGGCGCAAGACTGAACTCGGGAGAAACCTTGCCTTTGGGTCGTCCCAGATGGGACATAATTATCACTTTTGCTCCTTCATCAAGGGCATAATTGATAGTCGGAAGGGTCGCTCTTATTCTGATATCATCGGTTATGTTTAAGGTACTGTCCAAAGGGACATTATAGTCAAACCTGAACAAAACCCTCTTGCCCTTGAGATCGATCTGGTCAATAAATTTCATAGCTCCCCCTTTCTTCATCATCTACCCAGTTTAATATTCTATCCGCAAAAAAGGACGTTAGTGTATATATTATCGTACTATTTTGGTCAAGACTGAAATCCCAATTCCCCCGCTGACAGCTGCCATATTCCTCATATCCGGAGTAATTTCCCGTGCCAAGATCGTTTATCGCAGAACCTGCGAAATATCAATCGACAAGTATGATGCAGTATAGGTTTTGCGTTTCCGTTTTTTCTCGGAGAGTCTCTATGAAAAAGCCGTTATTCATCGCCGTCTGGAAAACGTCGATCCCGCACGCTTCCATGGATGGTCTTGCCTTAGCTGGAAATCGACAGGATACACCCTGAACTTTACCGCACTCCTTGCACAGAGGACATGGACCGGCCAGAATTGCAAATGCCTTGTAATAGCCGTCTTTGAAGAGGTCCCCTTCCATCGTAACTAGCATATCGAAGAATTTCATGTTTTGTTCCCCCCGTTCTTTCGTCCTGGGGGCTTCTCGATGAAAGAGGATGGCTCGTTGATAAGAGTCCAAGACTTGTCTTGTCTGTTCGTGGGTTGGCGTATGGGGGGGACAACAGAAGCCTGTTCTGTACGGGCATCCGAACATGCATTTCAACACCACCCACGGAGCTGTTACAACACTGCTAGGGTGAATTTCCTTGGCGTGAGTTGCTCCGCCCTGAACGGCCTTTTCACAATATTTCCCCAGATCCGATCCCTTCATATATCCTTCCTCAATGTAAACTGATAATATTCATGAATTCTAAACAGGTGTGGCGAAAATGTCAATCCATAGTTAAAACCTTACCTTTCAGCGAGGGCAATGAACCTGTGCAATTATCTTTATCCCGCATTATGTACCTGAAACAGTATTGGCATGATGATGGGAAGACATGTCCATTCGTCGATCTCTCATTAATAGATTCTGCTCATTCGTACAGTTCATTTTTCTATCTGTGAGCCCGCCGTATGTTCCTGGGAAATTACAGTCAAGAGATTTGGAGTAATTGCTATGTACGGTCATGTGTCAATTTGAATTGCCCGCCCCAGCCGCCTGAGGATTGATTCCTTACCAAGGATGACGAATATTTTTCCAAGTTCCGGCCCTGATGTCCTCCCGGTTAAGGCCGCTCTGATCGGGAGAAAGATATCTTTAGCCTTGAGACTCGTCCTCCTCCGGACGGAATTAATCAGATTATCGTATAAATCTTGATCAGCAACGTTACTCTGCCCCAACTCCTCATGAAGAATTTTTAAGACAGCACCACCCTCGATAAGAACAGCCCTCGCCTCTTCAGATATTCGGTATTTGTCATCAAAAAAAATATCTAAGTACTGACCGACGTCGGCCAATGTCACTAGGTTGTCTCTTGTGGCCTGCACAACCTGATGGAGCCACCCGCGATTCATGAGATCAACGTCATATCCGGCTTCTTCAATAAACGGAATAAGCAGTTCCGTCAGCTTAACTATATCGCAATTCCTGATATATATTGCGTTTAGCCATTTCAGTTTGTCCTCATCAAAGATGGCGCCGCTTTTGCCGGCCTTATCAAGAGAAAAAGTGTTGATCATCTCTTCCAAAGAAGCCACTTCTTTTCCCTCGCCTACGGACCCTCCCAGAAGAGACAAATAGTTCAAAAGAGCCTCAGACAGGATGCCCCTATTCCTGAATTCCCGAATAGTGATCGACCCATGACGTTTGCCCAATTTTGCGCGGTCTTTTCCCAGTATGAGCGAGTGGTGGGCAAACGCAGGCGGTTCAAAATCAAACGCCCTATAGAGAAGAATCTGAATTGCTGTGTTGGACAGGTGGTCCTCTCCGCGAATGACATGGGTAATCTCCATAAGGTGGTCGTCTACAACTGCCGCAAAGTTATATGAAGGGATGTTATTTGAACGGACTATGATAAAATCGCCAATAGCGTCACCCTCAAATTTCATCTCCCCCCGAATGAGATCGTCAAATTCAATAGCACCCTTGTCCACGCTGAAGCGAAGGGCAGGCTTCCTACCCCTCCTTTCATACATTGCGCGTTCCTTGTCCGTCAGCCTCTTGCACTTCCCCATATACCTCGGCATCATCCTCATGGAAAGGAGTGAGCTACGTTCCACTTCCAATTCCTCTTCTGTACAATAACAGGGGTAGACTTTACCGGCCTTGAGCAGCCTTTTTGCATATTTGTCGTAAGTGTCTAGCCTCTGAATCTGATGGTACGGCCCACGACTGCCACCCTTTTCCGGTCCTTCGTCCCATTCCATAGAGAGCCACTTCAGATCTTCCAGAATATTTTTTTCAAACACGGGAGAAGTCCTCTCCTGGTCCGTGTCTTCTATCCGGAGGATAAAGGAACCACCGTAATGTTTGACAAAGAGCCAATTGAACAGGGCTGTTCTTGCATTCCCGACATGAAGGTCCCCCGTAGGTGATGGAGCAAATCTGACCCTGGGTGTATGTGAAATCATTTGCAACTCTTTTCGTTGACTGTAGCTACAGCGAAAGCGGCAATACCCTCGTTAAGTCCCAAGACACCCATCCCTTCATTGGTCTTGGCCTTGACATTAACCCTCTCCATGGGGATATTTAATGCATTCGAAATATTCAACTCCATACCATGTATGTAGTCCATCAATTTCGGCTTTTCCAGAACTACCGTAGAATCTACATTATTCACGACACAACCTTTGTCTTCTGCCATAACACAGACCAACTGCAGCAACTTTAGACTGGATATGCCTTTATAAGCAGGGTCAGTGTCCGGGAAATGTCTTCCGATATCACCATCCCCTATGGCGCCGATAATGGCGTCACATATGGCATGGACAAGAACATCCGCATCTGAATGGCCAAGGAGCCCTTTTTCATGGGGGATGTCAACACCCCCAATGATGAGTCTTCTCCCTTCAACCAGCCGGTGACTGTCACATCCGAAACCTATTCTCATTTCACTCCTCTTTTGAACGAATTACGTTATGACCTCGCTTATCGAGGCATATCACTTCAGCGTTCTTGTGAGAATCTCCGCTAGTATAAGATCGTCTTTCGTCGTGATCTTAATATTATCGTAGGAACCGCGTATCATCGTAACCTTGACGCCGATCCTCTCTACAAGAGAGGCATCGTCGGTCCCATAGTAATTGTCTCTATATGCTGCTTCATAAGCCTTTCTTATGATGTCCCTATGAAAGGCTTGAGGGGTCTGTGTAAGCCAGAGATGGTTACGGTTAAGTGTCTCTGCGACAAACCCGTGCCGATCAATTAATTTGACAGTGTCCTTAACGGGTATACCCACTGTCACCGCTTGAACCCTGGACGCCTCCAGAATAATCGAATGAAGCAACTCTTCTGATATGAAAGGCCTGACGCCGTCGTGAATAACAACGATACCATAATCATTTCCCAAGGCATCAATGCCTTTTCGTACAGAGTCCTGTCTTTCCTTACCTCCCACCAATATGTTGCTGACCTTTGAAATACCGTATCTGTCAACAATGCCATTGTGGGCAAACGCGACATCCCTTTCGGGTACTATAAGAAAGATCTCGTCTATTTGTGGTGATCTCTGAAATATTCTCAACGTGTGTGCCAGCACAGGAATACCGTCAAGCAAAAGATACTGCTTAGATATGTTGTTTTGCATCCGTTTGCTTGAACCCGCGGCAGGGATAATAGCCACTGTTTTCATCGGAACGCTCAGAATTGTGTTTTTATGAATCGCGAATCGGTCCTAACGGACAGTTTTGCATAAATTATTGAGATAACGGGCAATTGAATTGCTTCACAAATCGCCTACCTGCAGAGGAAGGATAACTTGACAACTTATTTCGCTATCGCGTCACCTGAAGTCTGCACAGCGGACGTAGAGACGGCTTCTCATGCTGAGGCAAGCATATGCATATTGAGAAATCGAGTTATACGGCAGAACGCATTATATTGACTTTTCAAGAAGCTCTTCGATGCAATCGGGTAGGAGGCCGGATTCCGCCCGCTACGCCGCCATAAGGGTCCGTAGAGGTCTTTCACCTCCAAGTCGTCCTATCGAGTACCACGCTCAACAGGAAAGCGCTTAGGCGCTGCACGCCATGCCCTGCACACAACAGAAAAGCCCGGCGATCTTCCAGAGCTCTCCGGGCTTTAACATGCCTCTACTGTTTCGCACTGAACCCGTAGGTTTTCTTGTCGTTGACGGCCTCTTTCATCTCAGAAAATATCATCCTGCCTGCAGTAGTCTGCAACACACTTGTTACGGTGACGTCGACGGTTGAACCCTGGTACTTCTGTGCATGATCAACAATGATCATTGTGCCATCATCGAGATATGCCACCCCTTGTCCGGGTTCCTTTCCTTCTTTTATTATCTTGACCGTCATTATCTCGCCGGGTAAGACCACGGGTTTCAGGGCATTTGCAAGCTCGTTAACATTTAAGATTTTTATGCCTTGCAGTTCGGCAACCTTGTTCAAGTTAAAGTCATTGGTTATAATTCTCGCGTTCATTTTTTTCGCCATAGCTACGAGCTTGGCATCAACACCCTTCAGCTTCGGGAAATCCTGATCAACGACCTCGATGTCAATGCCGTTGCTTCTTTGCATCCGGTTTAGGATATCAAGCCCTCTCCTGCCACGGGAGCGTTTCAGGGAATCGGAAGAGTCGGCGATGTACTGTAACTCATCCAATACAAAGCGGGGAACTACCAGCGTACCTTCAATAAAACCGGTGTCACATATATCCGCTATCCTGCCGTCGATAATCACACTTGTATCCAGAATTCCGTAATCAGAGCTCTCCTTTGACTGGCCAAAGCCAAATAAACTCAATTCTTCAATTTTCTTTGACCCGATAACCAGTCCGAGATATCCCATGATACCTGCCAGAAGAATATATATCCCCAGGGCCTGCTGCTTTTCCCAAGAGGCGACCCCTACGAAATTAATACCGTAGGCCAGAAGAACTGTTATCACAAGACCTATGAGCATACCGAAGACGCCGCCGAAAATAACCCTGAGGGATACCTTCCTTATGGCCTGCTCGGCTCGTATGACAGAAATTGTAACTAAAAATCCCGAAAGTAATCCTATTAATGCTATGACATACCAACTTAGATTAAACTGATCCTTATAGCTATAAGCGATATAAAAACCACTGATCGAACAAGCTGCCATGAGAAGAATTTTTATAATCAATATTTTCACCTCCTTTCTTACCTGTATTAATTTCAGACCGGTTCATTTGGCGCGATCTCCTTCTTTTTTCAAAGAAAAGAACGAATATTCCAACAGAGTTATTTCTGGAACTCATTGAACAGTTAAAATCATTCTAAGATCTTGTTCAACCTTGGTTTCTGCGGAATTACTTGCTACTGATATCTCTTTAATCAACAAGCTCTTTGCTGTGTCCATCATCTTCCTCTCACCGAAGGAGAGATTTTTGTCGGACTTCAAAATAATAAGATCCCTCAGTACTCTCGCAATCTCGAAAACTGAACCTGTCTTTATCTTATCGAGATATTCCTTATATCTCTTGTTCCACGTTTGCTTATCAATAGTTACGTCCTTATTTCTAAGGATTTCATATACTTTCGGAATTTCCTTTTCAGTGATGACCTCCCTGAGCCCAATGGATTCCGCACTATTGATGGGAATCATAATTTTCATGCCGTTGCTCATGATCTTCATGACGTAAAACCTCTGTTTACTACCCATATACTCTTTGTTTTCAATAGCTTCAATTATTCCAACGCCTTGCGCCGGATAAACTGCCAAATCTCCTACTTTAAACATTATGTTCACCTACTAATTTTTTTCAAGCTCCTATTTATATCACGCTTTTGAATAATAGTCAATGACACAACCATTATCCGCGGAAAATGTCATTATATGTATCTATCCATTATTTTTAGTAAATCTCTATCTAGTTGTCCCCTATCTTGACTCCTGTACTGATCGATAATGCTTCTT
>DASRZZ010000076.1:0-22276 GCA_035685925.1 Syntrophales bacterium
TGATGTGCCATCCCATGCGATTTCTTGACGATCATTCTTCCGGTTATTGTCTGCTGTCTGGTCTATAACTTCCGGGATTAAAACCTTCGGAGGTTTTACTTTCTCCATCGATATCCTGTCCTTATTTGATAATTTCTTTGACGCGGTTTTTCTTACCTGACCAAGACGACCCTTCATTTTTTTCTTTGTTACATTTCCCCCTTTACTCATAAGACTCCCTCCTATTATTCTTAAAGAATTCTGGTTGTAGCTTTTCGCATACGCAGGATACTTCTCCAGCGTTACACTTCTCACAATTTGTCGCGCCTATAGCTAGCGCAGAAGTTGCTTGTTTTTGTGGGGATTAATGGACTCTTGGTCTCTTTCTTCGGGTGGGTTACTTTTTGGTATGTATATCTATGGGTTTCTTTAACTTTGTCTTTTCCCCATGGTGCTACTATTAAGTTTTTTTAAAGCTTTTTTGTGACACCCTCCTTTCCATATATTTATACTCACCTAATCTCGCACAGCGTTTCTGTCAAGCACTTAATTTTCGCCTCTCTGCATATTTTTTTCTTTCCCGTTCCCTCGCACCCTCTTCCCCTATGACACAGTATATTTGTGACCCTTGTCACGGTTCAGATTCATCTACGCGGTTATGGTGGCAACAGGTTCTTTAACCAAATTTTTTAGATGAGGTGGATGGGAGCTGAAGACTGGCGTAGCTGGCCAAGATTAAGAGGTAGTAAATATAGTTTAAACGGGGGAAAATTCGAAACAGTTATCATCGCCGGTCTCGAGCTGGTCTCAGTCCGGTTACAGCATGTTACTCCCCACAGACTTATGGTGGAGTAATAAGGAATGGAAAGCGTTGTAAAGGAAGGAAAAAGAAGGAATAGAAAATCAAACTATGTAGAACAAGAAATTAAGTTTTTGACACAGGGAGAAGTTGCGAGTAGATTCAGAGTCAGCCAGTCTACCGTTATAAACTGGAGAAAAAGGCGACTGCTCGATTACTTTCAAGCTCCAGGTTCAACGAAGGTGCTTTATCCGGTTGCCGCAGTTGAAGAGTTTGAAAAGAAATCAGTTCATAGAGTAGAGGAGGTGGTGGCCAGAGAAGTTACAAGGAAATCGCCGGAGATATCGACCAGACCAGATAAGGTATGGAGGATATGAGATGGCGAAAGACAAGGATCATCACTTAGTAAAACGTAAAGACATTTATTATTTGAGAAAAGTAGTAAAGGGTAAGCTGATAAAAAAAGCTCTTTCTCAATCCATCACGGAAGCGCGGGGTATGAGAGATCAAATCCTCAGAGAAATTCAGCTGCATGGTGATGTTAAAAGGGATGAACCGATTCGACCCTCGAGACCCTTTGGAGAAGTAGCGCAGGACTGGGTTAAGATCATGGCCAAGGAGATCAAGAGTTCTACACTTCAGGACTACCGCTACACGATGAACAAGTATATTCTTCCTTATTTTGGGAATACACCTATAGGGGAGATAACACACCTGGACATCAGGAAGTTTGTGAGTGGTCTCACCTGCACGAACAAGAGAAAGAATAACATCCTGGTCCCCATGCGATCTGTAATTAAAATGGCATTCCTTTCTGACATCATAGATCGCAATCCCATGGACAAGATAAAGAACCTGAAGGTTGAAAAACCGGACATTCACCCTCTATCGATGGAAGAGGTCAGGTTGTTCCTCAGTAATGTCAGTTCCCGTTACAGGAATTTCTTCACTGTAGCATTTTTTACAGGGATGAGATTCGGGGAAATGGCAGGCCTAAAATGGAAGAACGTCGATTTCAGACTGGGTGTAATCAAGGTGAGGGAAACCAGAGTCAGGGGAGAGGAAGGAAGGCCTAAGACAAAGAGGTCAGTGAGGGATATCAAGATGCTTCCTCCAGTTATCGACGCTCTCAGGGATCAAATGAAACAGAGTATGGGAAAATCTCGTGAAGGATTCGTATTCCTTAACCAGTATGGCCATCCGTTGTTACCAAATGCGATGAATCTTTATGTATGGAAACCAGGACTGGAGAAAGCTGAATTAGAACCTCGCTCTCTTTATCAGACGCGTCATACCTTTGCGACGCTGATGTTAGACGCGGGAGAATTACCAGGATGGGTCCAACAGATGATGGGACATGAGTCGCTACAGATGATTCATGAGAAATATTACTCACACATCCGTAATTATGAGAGAGATGAAGGAGCTGCTTTTATGGAGAAAGTTTATAATTCATCACCAAGAAATGATGCGGAAAAAGACTTATCACTTACTCAATAATTTTGAAAAACGTCCCAAAGGCGTCCCAAATAGAAAATGGGGATTTAGACCTGATTTCTAAATCCCCATAACCATTGAGAAAAATAAGTTCTATTTTGGTGCCGAGGCCGGGACTTGAACCCGGACGGATGTAATCCACTACCCCCTCAAGATAGCGTGTCTACCATGTTCCACCACCTCGGCAGTTGTCTTGTTTGTAGACTTTGTGTCTCTATTTCTGTTGCCCTGCCGGCGCATTCTGACCGGGCGGCAAAGGCGTTTTTTCTGCCGGGGCCGGCATCGTCTGCTGCTGTGCCTGCGGCACGGCCTTTTCCATGACTGATGACGCCTTGTGAGTTGCCGAGTAAGAAAGGGCTAGAGACGTGATCATGAAGACGGCAGCAACAACTGTTGTCATCTTTCCTAAAAAGGTTCCTGGGCCGCTGCTTCCAAAGATGGTCTGACTTGAGCCACCAAAGACCGCTCCCATATTCGCCCCCTTACCTGCCTGAAGGAGAACGACGAGAATCAAGATGACACATGCTGCAACATGCAGAATCGTAATTAATATTTGCACGTTAAAGATCTCCTAAAAAGATTCCCCACATTCATTATAATGACCGCTCATGATTGCCGCGGGCTGCGGCATAGCAATGACGGACGATACTATTGATATTGAATAACCCTGGCAAAACATTCGATATCGAGGCTTACTCCCCCGACCAGAGCACCGTCGATGTCCGGCTGGGCCATAAGACCACCGATATTGTCCGGATTAACGCTCCCCCCGTAAATTATATTAAGCATCCCTGCGAGCGGATCGCCATAAGCTTTCCCCATAACAGTGCGAATGTATGCATGCGCTTCCTGGGCCTGCTCGGGAGTAGCCGTCCTGCCGGTACCAATTGCCCAGACGGGTTCATAAGCTATTATAATTGGTTTTATATCATCAGCAGTGAAATTATTCAATCCCTCTTTTATCTGCCTTTCAACTACGGCAAAAGTCCGGCTTGCCTCCCGTTCCTCCAGGGTCTCGCCTATACAAAATATAGGCCGGAGATCAAAGGAGATGGCGGTCTTGAGCTTTCTGTTGATTACATCATCTTTTTCGCCAAAGAGAATTCGGCGCTCTGAATGACCCACGATGACATATTCGCATCCGGCGTCTACGAGCATCCCAGCGGATATCTCTCCTGTAAATGCCCCTGCCGGTTTATCATGTAGATTCTGGGCGGCTAAATGAATCCCCGATCCCATAAGCACCTCCGCAACGGTGTAAATGGAGGTAAAAGGCGGTGCGATTATGACACGCCTGTCCGGAGATTCGGCGTAGGCAGTCATCAGTTGACGCGCGAAATCAACAGACTCCCGGATGGTCTTATGCATCTTCCAGTTACCGGCGATAATGGGCCGTCTCATTTCATGCTCACATACCTTTTCTCGCCATGTGGATGGCAAGGTCTCTCATCCTGCACGCGTAACCGATCTCGTTGTCATACCAGGCAAATACTTTGACAAGTGTCCCGGCAATTACATTCGTAAGCGGCGCATCAACTATTGCCGAGTAAGGGCTGCTCGTAAAATCTACAGAAACGAGTTCTTCCTCGCAATAAAGCATGATGTCCTTCAGATTACCTTCAGACGCCGCCTTAAGTGCCCCGTTCACCTCGTTTACCGTAACGGGCCGCGACACTTCCACAACAAGGTCCACGATTGATACATTGTGCACAGGGACCCGGAGCGCCACACCATCAAGCTTGCCCTTGAGGTCCGGAATCACCTGACCCACTGCCTGCGCAGCTCCCGTCGATGTGGGAACAATAGAAATAGCGGCAGCCCTGGCCCTGCGCAGGTCATTATGGGAACCGTCCAGAAGCCTCTGATCCATCGTGTAGGCATGCGCTGTTGTTATGAATCCCTTAACAATTTTGAACTCGTCATTAAGCACCTTGGCAACAGGCGCGAGACAGTTAGTAGTGCATGATGCATTGGATACTATGTGATGTTTACCGGGATTATATTGCTCTTCATTGACTCCCATGACAAAGGTGCCGTCAACGCCCTTCCCGGGTGCTGCAAGAATTACCTTTTTCGCTCCCGCAGTTAGATGACCTGTCATTTCATCCTTCTTGCGGAACCTGCCCGTTGATTCTAGGACCATCTCGACACCCAGCTTTGACCAGGGAAGGTCCGCCAGATTCGAAGTGACGGTCGTTATAGTAATTCTCTTTCCATCTATCACCATGGCTCCGCCGTCTAAGGAGACATTAGCCTTGAACTTGCCATGAACTGAATCATATTTCAGGAGATGAACAAGAATCTCCGGCTTAGCTCGGGAATTGACTGCAATGATGTCAATATCCTCACAACCCGAACACGCGCGGACGATACTCCTTCCAACCCGGCCGAAACCATTAATCGCAACCTTTACTCCCATAACATACCTCCTTGTTAAAGTTTCAGAATATCATCAATCAAAGAAACATATGTGCTGAGGCAACCGGCGACGCTTTTTCCCCCCTATCTGCTTCTTACAACGTTAACCTTGTCACAGAAAGCAAAGACAGGGCATCTGCTGCAGAACGGGGAGATGGGAACACAGATATGCCGACCGAAGGCAACCATCAAAGTATTATACCGAAGCCAGTATTTCGATGGCAGCTTTCTTCTTAGGGCATATTCAGTTTCCTCGGGGGTTTTTGTTTTCACGTATCCCAGGCGATTCGATATCCTGTGGACATGCGTGTCAACGCACAAACCTTCCTTATTATATCCAAGAGCCACAACAAGGTTAGCTGTCTTCCTACCTACACCCTTCAGGGTGAGCAACTGCTCGATTGTATCGGGAACGCGTGAATGAAACCGTTCTATGAGTTCTTTCGATATGTGAAGGATCGTTTTAGCCTTTGTCCGGTAAAAACCGACAGGATAAATTGCTTTGATGATTTTCCCTTCGGAGAGTTTTAACATTTCCTCCGGGGTCCCGGCCAATGCCAGGAGGCGTTCCGCAGCTTTCGCAGTTACTTCATCCTTTGTCCTCAGACTTAAGATTGTTGATATAAGGATGGGAAACGGACCGCTATGCTCCTCGGCCAATGAAGATACTATGGGAAGTTCCCATTTAGCGACCTCTTTTTCAATGAGGCGAACGACTTTCCCTATGTCACGGTCATTCATACATGCGCACGCGTCGCGGTTTTAATCGTACCCCTCATCATTGGCAAGCATATCAAGATGCAACGTAGCAATATCCTCAACATCGAGATTAGCCTCTTCCTTCGTTTCTCTGAAATCAACAGTCTTGATATATCGCTTGCATTCATTACAGACATCAACCCGGTATTTTTCCTCTCCCTCGATGCTGAAGTAGGCAAGCGTCTGTTGCTCCTCATTTCCACAGAAGGGGCATTTGATGCACATGAAACCCCACTCAAATCCGCATTGTGTACAGAAAAGAAACCGTCTCCCCTCTTCTTCCCTTATCTCTCCAATCTTCGGTTCCTTGCCGCAGATCGGGCAGTAGCCCTCGGCCCATCCGCTCCTGGCAATGTTTTTGCCGTACTTCTCCACAACCTTTTCCAGAGCCGGTCTCAGACTCTCTTCCAGGAATAGATCGACAAGATCAATGACATCATCGTCAATCTCTTCAGCGATATCATCATCCTGAATTGAATTGAAGGAATCGGAAATCATTTTCTCAAAATTGAAGGTCCCGTCCTGGATCATATGAAGAACTTCTTTTGTTTCGCCGGGCGCCCGCTTTTCTGCAATTTCCAGGAGAGCAGTGAAGTATTCCTTAGGTTCCGTAAGATCAAATGCACCCGCAGAAAAATCAATCAGCGGCAAGCCGCCGGATATCTTTTTCTCCATGAGCTCCTCATCGATGCGAAAAATTAACTTCTTCATCTTGCGCCGGTATTCTTCCCTGAGGATCAATATTTCTCCAAGGATATCCAGCAACTCCCCATAATGAGGAGTTACACTCTTGTATTTCTCTATGGTCTTCAACGCGTCCTTCAACATCTTAGCCATGCAAGCAAAATCTCCTAAATATACCTCCCGGAAGGTTGATAGCTGTATATACCTTTTGCGCAAATAGCGCAAGCAATAAGTATGATCTGCGAGACGGTACGTCTTCACCCGTCCGGTTTATTTACCTGCATTATCCCACCTTGTCAACGATTGCCGCGCGTCGGGGATATCCAGATAAAAAGGGAAGGCGGCTGTTTGTTTGTATATGTTTGATCTTTAATAGTGATTATGTTACTTTGTCTTTGTTAAGAGTCAAATCGATAAGAAGGCTTTATTTGAAGGTCTCCGCAGCAAGCGGCAGAAATGTACTTGCTAACGAATGCAAGCCTTTGCGGGGTAGCTTTTGGAAAATTTTGTTGAAGGACTATCCGTTTATCTCCACGGGTCTTTTATCCTGGCATATGTGGCCGCCTACTTCGGAGGCGTCTTGATGAGTTTCACCCCCTGCATGTACCCTATGGTACCCATTACGATCGCCTTCATCGGTGCCCACAGCAGCGGTTCCAAGGTGAAGAGCCTATCGCTCTCCATCGTCTATGTCTTAGGCATGTCCGTCACGTACACCATCCTCGCTGCCGTTGCCGCCTTGACTGGAAAACTATTCGGACAGATACAGACGAATCCCTGGACACTATTCATCGTAGCCAACATCTGTATCCTCATGGGATTATCAATGCTTGAAGTTTTTGTCCTTCCTATACGTGTGCCCGGCTTCCTGGCGAAAGCTCAGCCGAAAAAAAGGGGCCTTGCAGGCAGCTTTCTGGTCGGCGCCATGTCGGGTCTGGTTATGGGGCCCTGCACCACCCCGGTGCTTGCAGTGCTCTTGAGTTTTGTAGCAACAAGTCAGAATATAGTCTTTGGGATGAGCCTCTTTTTCATTTTTGCATTTGGCATGGGAACATTGCTTATAGCCATGGGAACCTTCGCCGGACTTCTAACGAGCCTTCCAAAATCCGGCATGTGGATGACCAAGGTAAGCCACATAAGCGGATGGATCCTGCTGGCAGTGGGTGAGTATTTTCTCATCCAGGCAGGAATGGTCTGGTTATGAGGGTCCCCATAATACAAATTAGAGGCAGGCTTTTCTTTTTAGTGGTCGCCGGATTGATTGCCGCTCTCTCAGCAACATCGCCCTCATGTACCGACACCAAACAACCGGACACGGGGCAAGCCTCCTCCGATTCTGCACCCGATTTTACTCTGAAAGACTTAAGGGGCAAAGACTACAGACTCAGCGCGGCTAAGGGCAGGCCGGTGCTGCTGATTTTTCTCACGACCTGGTGTCCCACCTGCCGCTCGGAGATACCTCACTACAAAGATATCTATGGAACCTACGGCAAACGCGGACTCGAGGTAGTGGCTATCGACATCGAGGAACCCAAGAACAGAGTCTCACAGTTTGCAGCAAAAAACCAGATTCCTTACAAAACGCTTTTGGATGAAAAAGGACGCGTAGCGAGCGCCTATGACATTGTGGGAATTCCAACTATGGTACTCATTAGTCGAGAAGGAAAGGCGTTGACCAGAAAGTATTTCGCCATAGACAGCGTGCTGGAGACACTCTTGGAAAAGAAGTGACATGCCGACTGCTCTATCCCTATTCTCCAGAACCATTAATTTTCACGGGCGGAAAATTTTCGGTGTCTGACCGTAATATTAAAATGCCGCAAGACAGATACATCAAGATCGGTAACGTCAATACTCGTTACTGGGCCGAAGGGGATAAGGGATCGAATGTGATTCTGATCCATGGCCTTGGCGCATCCGCGGATATCTGGATGCATAATATTTCGACCATAGCCTCCGGATACCGTGTCTATGCCCCCGACCTCGTCGGGTTTGGCCGCTCCGACAAGCCGGACGTGAAATATTCGCCGTCATACATGTCCACCTTTATCAATGATTTCATGACGGCACTTGATATAAAAGATGCCTGCCTCATAGGACAGTCTTTAGGAGGAGGTATAGCCCTTGTGAATCAACTCCACTCCCCCGGCATGGTACAAAAGCTAGTGCTTGTAGACAGCGCCGGTCTGGGCAGGGATATGCCGTTGGTGATGCGGCTGGCAACGGTTCCCGTTATGGGTGAATTGATGTTAATGCCGTCGCGGGCGGGCATGGCCTTCGTACTAAGACACCTGGTGTACGATCCGTCTGTCATAACCAGCAAGCTGATAGACATCCATTTTGACATTAATTTCAATCGAGGAGGGGCAAAGACCGTTCTCAAGGTCCTCCGCGCCTGCGCGACAATCCATGGCGCACGGCCGGATGTCCTCGACTCCGTCATGCAGCATCTGGACAACATAAAGATTCCGACGCTCATTATCTGGGGGAGAGAGGATCGCCTCTTTCCTGTAATGCATGCATGCTTTGCCAAAGAAAAGATGCCGGATTCCTACCTTTATATATTCGATCGGTGTGGCCACATGCCGAATTTCGAAAGACCCGAGGAATTCAACACCGTGGTTCTGAATTTCCTTGCAGGACACTCTTTGCATTTATAGAAAATATGTTATATTAATCTGCGTTAGCACCTATCCAATCCTTCCCTACGAGAGAGGTTACGCGGGAAGTTTTTTAAGATACACATATTTATAAGGAAGCGGAAATGGCAACACATGAACCCTTGAAAGATCTTTACATCGTGGATCTGGACCAGCCACTGGAGGGTTTTTACAATTTCCTCAACAGCTGGGTATACATGCGGGACGGCCTGACCATCCTCGTCGATCCCGGCCCCCGCTCTACAATTCCTGTACTCGTAAAGGCCTTGAAGGACCTCGAAGTGAAAAAGCTCGATTACATCCTCCTCACGCACATACACATTGACCATGCGGGAGGTGCAGGCCTCCTGGTAGATCATTACCCCGATGCCGTGGTTATCTGCCATCCCAAGGGGATTCGCCACATGATTGATCCTGTAAAGCTCTGGGCAGGCTCCCGCAGCTTCTTGGGTAAAGTTGCAGACGTATATGGTGAAATTGCAGCGATTCCCGAAAAGAACATCAGCTACAAGAATCCCATCAAGGCAGGCGGCCTCACAATCAACATCTTTGAGACTCCCGGCCATGCCCCAAGCCACCTCTGTTATCAGATAGGGAATCTCTTATTCCTGGGAGAAGTGGCAGGAATAAACTATCCTCTCGACCAGGGATTGTATTTGCGCATTGCTACACCGCCACCTTTTAGTTACGAGACCTACCGCAATTCCCTGGAAAGGGCGGCCTCCCTTAATGTTTCTCATGTCTGCTTCGGACATTACGGTTATAGGCAGGACGTAAGAAATGTATTTGATACAGCCCTTAACCAGTTGGACAACTGGCTCGCTACAGTGGAGAAACACAACAGGATGGGAAGCGATTCTTTCGAGGAAAGCGTGTACGCGGACCTGTTGAAAAACGATAGAGGGTTAACCTTCTACGGCACCCTTCCTCCCGATGTGCAGTCCCGGGAGAAGATTTTTTCCGTCAACAGCATCAAGGGGATGAGAGACTACCTGCAAAACAAGAAAGGCTGACTGTCCCGATACCTCGCAACTTTGTCAAATTTATGCTCGTTTGTTCCTTCAGCTGCAGGAATCCAGTCTGTGAAGGCCAGCCCCCTTAGTGTGGCGGATGGCTTCGGCATACTCCCTTCTGGTAAGCCTTCGATTTATCGCTGGATCCAGCATCGCCTTTCCGCAGGGATGGTACTGATCCATCACATTCACATAAGTGTCTTCCGAAATTCTATCAGCGAGAAATGTCATGACCTCCTTCGTATTTGAAACGTCGTTAGGCATGACCAAGTGGCGTACCAGCAACCCCTTTTCTGCAACACCGGATTCATCAATGAACAGGTCACCTACTTGGCGGTGCATCTCTTTTATCGCCGCTTTGGCTATATCTCTGTAATCATGAGCCTTGCAGAATTTTTCAGACCACCTTGCTTCCCAGAACTTGAAGTCAGGCATGTAGATGTCAAAGACGTCTTCCAGAATCTTTAATGTTTCAACCTTATCGTATCCGCCCGTGTTGTACACCAGGGGCACCTTGAGACCGCATTCAATGGCGATAAAAAGTCCCTGAAGTATCTGAGGCACTACATGGGACGGTGTCACAAAATTGATATTGTGACATCCCCGCCTCTGGAGACTCAGCATCATGTCGGCCAGGTCTTCCGGCTTTACCTCACCGCCTCCTGCGTCGTGACTGATGTCATAGTTCTGACAGAAGTAGCAAAGGAGGTTGCACGATCTGAAAAAGATGGTGCCTGAACCACCCGTCCCCACAAGGGGGGACTCTTCTCCGAAGTGGGCGTGCAGGCTAGCCACTTTTGCTTTTTCCCCCGTGCGGCAAAACCCAAGCTCCCCGGATAGACGATTTACATGGCATTCCCGGGGACACAGAGAGCAGTCCCTCACCAGTTCCACGGCGCGATCAATGCGATCCTGTAGCTTTCCCTCCCTGTAAAGTCTGAGATAGGACGGCTCGCGCATTTCTTTCCTTGCTACCTCTTATATTTCCCCATCAACTCAGCTTCTGCAAGTATATGTCGTCCTTTTATGGCCGCCAGGAGTTGCACTTTAGTTGCACCCGGCTTCAGCCCCGTTGGACCATCAAGAGCGTAAAGTTTAAAAAAGTAGCGGTGCTCGCCGGACGGGGGGCAGGGGCCTCCATAGCCAATTGCGCGAAAATCATTCATGCCCTGCTTCGTACCGTCGGCAAGTTCTTTCAGAGGCGGCAATTTTTCCGGCAAGCCGGCAGAGCTTGCCGGTATATCGTAGACGACCCAGTGAACCCAAGTTCCCATGGGGGCATCGGGATCATCACAGACGAGGGCCAGATTTTTCGTGCCCGCCGGCAGTTTGCTCCACGACAGGGAGGGTGAAACATCCACTCCATCACAGGTATGCTTTGCCGGTATTCTTGCACCATTCTTGAAGGCTGAGCTTTTGATTTCCATATTATTCCCTCCTTTGACTTGTGCGCCTGACCGATCGAGACCGAAATATAGGAAAAGGAATGTCAGCGAAACTAGCAGGCATAATATCTTCTTCATCATAGTCTCTCCCCTATGCAAATTTTCCATGTCCGGTCCTTGACACTTTTTGTCTGCATCTGATCATCACATATTTCGGGCTATTATAAGATTTGATTTCTGATACGTCAATCCATAAACAAGATCCATAAACAGGATGCACCCGCCCTGTCTCTCGCGATGCCGTCCGCACGGGAGCGCCCTTTCTGCTTGACAATAACGAATTTAATTATAAATTGGTTGTGTGCGAATTGCAATATCGGTTAGTATTGTTGATACGTTGTGAATACTGACAGGAGAGAGCTGAGCCGTCACGGATCTAATTGCTTCAAAATGGAAAAACATAGAAGACGTTATTACAAATTCCTGAACTTGAGCAAGCGGCTCATAGCAACGATGGTCATGAACCTTATCATCACCGCCGCTCAGCTCTGTGGCGGCATCGTATCGGGGAGCATGGCCCTCATCAGCGACGCGCTCCATAATCTGAGTGATTTTACGTCCGTGTTGATCAGCTATTCGGCCCTGCGCATCGGAAGACGTCATCCTACTCTGAAACATACGTTCGGCTTCAAACGCATGGAGGTCTTCGCCGCTGTAACTAATGTAACCGTGCTCTTCGGAGCCGGCCTCTTTATCACCATTGAGGGATGGCACCGTTTCCGGAATCCACAACCCATCCAAGGCAACATTGTTATCTTCATCGCCTCCATAGCCTTCGTGGCAAATATGATGTCGACATTGATGCTGCGGCCCGAGGCCCATGACAATCTTAATATACGAAGCTCCTTTCTGCACATGTTGACTGATACCATAACCTCCCTGGGGGTGGCTGTTCTGGGCATCATATGGATATTCAAGCCCTGGTACTGGCTCGATCCCGTCGTTTCCTGGATCATTGTGATCCTGGTCCTGTATAGCGGGTGGGACATTTTGAAGACCGCTTTCGAAATCCTTATGAATGCCACACCCATTGGCATCGATCTTTATGCCATACAAAGGGAGATAGAAGCTGTGCCCGGCGTCGAGAAGATTCACCATCTCCACGTCTGGAATATTGCGACTGAAGGCGTAGCCCTCATTGCCCACGTCGTAGTCCAGGACCAGATGTTGAGCAAGGTGGATGACATTGCCGCCAAGATACGGTACGAACTCCTTTGCCGGTTTTCCATTGATCATCCCGTTTTGCAATTTGAGGCAACGTCATGTCTGGCGACAGGTATTCTGTCCTGCCCTGTAAAGGTCCCTCACGTAGACCCGGAAGAAGGAGCGTGAATGCCCTGTTTCAGTCACCTGCGAAAGATCATGATAGCGTCAGCGGTTCTACTCTGCCTCGTCCACGCTTTTCCTCTTGCGAGGGCATTCGCTGATGCGACACAGCTGACAGTAATACAAAGCAGCAATATACAGGGCCACCTGTTCCCCTGTCCTACCTGAGGAGATAAGGTGCTGGGCGGTCTCGCCAGGCGGGTATCCCTCGTAGAGAAGCTTAAGAGCGAAGGCGGGTCGCTCCTGGTCGTTGATTCTGGCAATCTTGTGGCAGGGGCAGATGCTAATCAGAAGCAGTCGCTCGCAAAGGCAAGGCTGATCATTCGCGCATACATGAGGATGGGAGTAACAGCAATAAATGTGGGGGATTTAGATTTGCTGCAAGGCTTGGCGTTCTTGCGCAAGGCGGCATCGCGCGGGCTGCCGCTCGTCTCCTCCAATCTTGTCGATCCATCGACAAAAACTCCTATCTTCAAGCCATACATCATAAAAAAATTTGGTCCTATCCGCGTCGCCTTCTTCGGCCTCCTTTCTCCAGACATAAAAACAGATATATATAAGGAAACGGGGAAAAAATTCCTGGTGAAAAACCCTGTCACGACGGCGCAGGAAATAACCAGTATACTTCGGGACAAGGCGGATGTAATTATACTTCTGTCAGCCCTCCCTTCGTATCGCCAGCAGGAGGTCATCCGAGGGGCTCCAGAGATTAATTGCATCCTTGGCGGACGCGAGGGCAGGTATGTCCAGTCACCTCTCTGGGAAGGACAAACACCTATTCTTGAATCCTATAAATATGGAATGTATGCAGGCAAGCTGCAACTGACTTTTCTCAATGCATCCTCGCCGTACATTTACGAAGAAATGGAAGAGCAGTCAGGGTGGCACGCTTCATCAGGCGGGCCGAGGGCCTCAGAAGAATCTCTTTCCCGCAATAACCGCTTTCAGTGGGTGTTGATACCGCTGGTCACGTCCATTCCTGAAGACAAGCAGGTTTCCAGATGGATAAGGAAAACAGGTATTGAAAAGGATTGAATCTTTATTTCCTGAGACGCAGCTGAACTGATCCCTTGCTTGCAGGAGATGAAATTGATAGAGTTTATCATGAAGTTACCGCATGAAGAGCCCTGAGTCTGTGGCATCAAAATAAGTAAAGTGGAAAAGATGAAAGCGCAGAGAAGTTTCATAACAATAATCCTTGCGGCCGCAGGTATTGGAATCATGTTCTATTATAAGGCATGCGAAACAGAATGCACTTACCTGCAAGGGGATGTCTTGGGGATTGATCTGTCATACATCGGTATCGTGTATATGCTGATGATCGTCATTCTTGCCGCGGTGAGAAAAATGCCATACGTACGCGCCCTCCTCGCGTCAGGTATCGGCGTTGAGGTGTATCTTATCACATTCCAATTCAGAGAGGGTCTGTTTTGCCCTTATTGCCTGGCCTTCGCATCCATGATTTTCATAGCCTTTGTTCTGAACCATGAAAAACCGCCACCGGACAATAGAGGCTGGTTAAGCCGGATCGTCTATGGCCTCGGGGCCGTGGAACTTCCTCCCGCCATCAGGAGGCCTTTGCCCCTTCTTTCCTTTGTTATCCTGGGATACCTTTTTGTGATTCTCACATTCTCCGGCTCTGTGAGGCCCGCCTACGGTCTGGAAAAATCGATTGTGCCCTCTTACGGCTCGGGCAAATATGAGTTGATCATTTTCACTGATTACTTCTGCCCCCCCTGCCAGGCCATTGAATCTGAGATTGATCCTGCAGTGAAAGAATTCCTCTCAAGAGGAGGCGTGAGAGTGACCTTCGTCGATCTTCCTATCCATAAGGAAACCCGCCTGTACGCCCGGTACTATCTATACGCCGCGAAGGCAGCAAAGAATTACGAAAATGTGCTCCGTGCGCGGAGGATGCTCTTTTCTCTGGCAAGAAATCACGCTGCTGAGTCTGAAGATGGGCTCAGGAAGGCGCTGAAGGCGGAGGGCGTTCCCATAGCAGTATACGACCTTTCACCGGTGTATCCGGCACTCAATAAGATCATAAGTACATATGACGCTAATTCAACCCCAACCTGCGTCATCAAGTACTCAAGTGATGACATCCGTAAATACAAGGGCGCGTTTGAAATCAGGAATGGTCTGGCGATGCTGCGCGCGACGCTTGCAGCGACAAAACGGTAGAATGCTTTCCTACTCTACTAATTGCATGATCCTTGTGACGCCCTCCTGTCATTAGCCGCCTGGCCCTCTTCGGAAATATCAGCTTCTTCCGCCATAGATTTCTCCGCAGACTTTCCTCGATCCGGTGATCCAATTACTATCTTTTCTGGCAGATGGGGCAAAAATAGGTTCCTCTACCGCTCAGACGCAACCGCTCTATAGTTCCGCGGCAGCGAAAGCAGCGCAGCCCCTCACGGCCATAGACTCTCAATTCATGCTGGTACTCGCCTTTTCGGCCAAATAGATCACGCCAATCCGATACCGTTGTACCCCGGCAGGCGATAGCCCGCTCAAGGATTTCCTTGGCCGCGCTCTCTATCTTCCTCCACTCCCGCAAAGACACAGCGTTCGCCGGTCGCCACGGCCTAATGGATGCTTCATGGAGAATCTCACATGCATATATATTCCCAATACCTGCAATCAACCGCTGATCCATCAGGAATGATTTGATGGGAATTTTTTTTGCGCGGGCGATCTTGCGGATATCTGCAATCCGGAAATCATCCAAAGGATTCTTTACTAAAGTTTGAGAACTTCTGTCTGCCTTGATGGCAAGTGTGGCGAAGCGACGAGGGTCCACACAAAGAAGCCTGCCGTCAGAAAAGGCCATTATGAAACGTGTGTGGGAAGGCAACGCCCTGGACACGCTCTGCCACTGCATCTTGCCCGTCATGCGAAGATGGAGAAGAAGCTGCGCGCCGTTATTAAGCTCCATCGCCACGGCCTTGCCCTGACGGGTTATGGCAGTGATCTTTCTTCCCACCAGTCCATCCACAGCACCAAGCCTGTGATCCAGGATTTCCACACTGAGGATTTTCTTACCTGCGATGACCCGCCTCAATTGCCGACATAGAGTTTCTACTTCGGGAAGTTCTGGCATATGCTACCTTATCAAAAATTTTCCCCTGTATTCTATGGTTTGATTTTTTTTGTTTCAAGAAAAATAAATTTTTTTCAAAAAAATAAAAAAAATATTTGACAAGCATTTGTAAACAGCGTACAGAAAAAATATATTGCAGAAAAAAAAGAAAGGGGAAAATTTTTATCATCCCTGTATACGGAGGAGGATAACAGAATGGATAACGAGACCCTTTTTATGGAGGAGGTCGAACCTCCGGGTAGTTCAGCAGGTCTTGTTGGTATTGAAAATTACACAAACGACATATTAACATCGTATAATCCTCTCCTTACCCCTTCGGTCATAAAGACAAAGGGTGTCCAGTATGTTTTTCGTTTTAAGGAAAGCCCCCGCACACGGGCTTTTCGGAAGCGTTTCTATCCTGAAGTAACATCCCTCGAATGGAGCAATTGGCACTGGCAATACGGCAACCGCATAAAGGATGTTGATGCGCTTTCGCAGTTCATCTGGCTGTCGGATGACGAACGCGATGCCATGAACCATCATGAGAGTTCAATACCTGTTGCCATCACACCTTACTATACAAGCCTTCTTGACGAATTTGATTCATCCCAACCGCTGCGACGGATGGTAGTGCCTGTAACTGATGAACGCCACCGCACGGCGGTGGAAGCCGACGATCCACTGGGAGAGGAACATGACAGCCCAGTGCCGGGAATTGTGCACCGGTATCCGGATCGCGTCCTTTTTCTTGTAACGGACACCTGTTCAACATACTGCCGGTATTGCACGCGCTCACGCATGGTTGGGAGCCACGGTAAGGCCATGTCGAACATTGATGCATGGGAAGGGGCCATCAAATACATAGAAGCGAATCCTCAGATTCGGGACGTCCTCCTCTCCGGCGGAGATCCACTGACGCTTTCCGACGAAAGACTGGGATGGCTTCTGGCCCGGTTGAGAAAGATTGCCCATATAGAGATACTGCGTATCGGCACCAAGATACCCGTCGTGCTGCCTCAAAGAATAACTCCGAAACTCATATACATCTTGAAGCGTTTTCACCCGCTCTGGATCAGCATTCATGTGAACCACCCTGATGAGTTAACGACCGAAATGAGTCAGGCATGTACCCGCCTGGCCAACGCGGGCATACCGCTGGGCAGCCAGACTGTCCTACTCAGCAAAATAAACGACGGCGTGGAAACCATGAAGCGACTGGTTTTAGGTCTTCTCAAGATACGGGTTAAACCCTACTATATCTATCAGTGTGACCCGATCCCCGGATCATCACATTTTCGCACACCCGTAAAAGCCGGAATCGATATCATTGAAGGTCTGCGAGGCCACACAACAGGCTATGCAGTGCCAACATACGTCATCGATGCCCCTGGCGGCGGCGGTAAGATCCCCCTGTTACCCGATTATGCCATAGGCAGGGATGGTAATGATTTGATACTCCGAAATTACGAGGGGAATATCTATCGTTATCCGGACTGTCAGTTGCCGCAAACGGACAATCCCTGAGGTATTGCTTTGAGGACGGGAATTACATATGACCTTCGCGA
This sequence comes from Syntrophales bacterium, assembly GCA_035685925.1. Lineage (GTDB taxonomy): Bacteria > Desulfobacterota > Syntrophia > Syntrophales > UBA2185 > Fen-1135. Next base: position 17,231 of record DASRZZ010000076.1, read on the forward strand.
TGACTACATCGCTGAGGGATACAATGAAGAAGAGACTGCAGAGTTTGACCGGGCTGATACGATAGATGCAATTGAGCAGACATTACAGGATTTGGGTTATCTGACCGATCGCATAGGAAACATCAAGTCACTTGTGAAAAGGCTGGCATGCGGTGACAGATGGGACATAGTCTTTAACATTGCCGAAGGCATAGAGGGATTTGGCAGGGAAGCCCAGGTGCCAACCGTCCTTGACGTCTATAACATCCCTTACACCTTTTCCGATCCCCTCCTTCTCTCACTCACTCTTCATAAAGGCATGACGAAGCATGTTATACGTGACCTCGGCATCCCCACACCGGATTTTGTGGTCGTACACGAAGAGAATGACATTGATAAAATTTCGCTACCGTTTCCGCTTTTCGCGAAGCCTGTAGCAGAAGGCACCAGTAAGGGCATCGATACCGCTTCAAAGATAACTTCCAGAAAGCAGCTATCTTTCGTATGCCGTTCTCTTTTGTCCACATTCCGGCAGCCTGTTCTTGTCGAGCGCTTTCTCCCCGGCCGGGAGTTCACCGTGGGTATCGTCGGAACAGGTAAAGACGCCGTCGCACTGGGGGTCATGGAAGTCCACCTTAAAGACGATGCGGAGAAAGGCGTCTATTCCTATCTAAACAAAGAGAACTGTGAGGAGCTTGTGGAATACCGACTGGCAAGCGACTCCATGTCACTAACAGCACGGGAAACGGCCCTTGCCGCATGGCGGGGACTCGGTTGCAAAGATGCAGGCAGAGTCGACTTCCGTGCCGATCAAAAGGGATTGCCGCATTTCCTGGAAATTAACCCGTTGGCCGGCCTACATCCGGACCATTCCGACCTTCCTATAATATGCAAGCTTGCCGGTATTACTTATCATGACCTCATCAACATGATCATGGAGTCGGCGCGAAAACGCATCCAGGCCACTTATACCATTTCTCCATCCGCTGAGCCTGCCCTGTCACGGTATTACCATTCCTGTCTCACCTGTCGTGCCGGCGATGAGTCACCACGCTGACACGCACTCCATGAAAGCAGTCGTGCTGCACAGCGATGTGCCGGAAGATGCTGCCATGGACGAAAAAGACACCCTTGTCCAAGCCGCCTTCGTGTCTTCCACCCTTTCGGAACTAGGATACGAACCCACCGTCATGCCTTTCTCGTTTAATATCGCCCATACGATCGACACCCTCCGGGAGCTGCGGCCGGCGTTCGTTTTCAATATTGTTGAAACGATGGCGGGACAAGGGAACCTGATCCACATAGCCCCATCAATTCTGGACTTCTTAAGAATCCCTTACACAGGCGCACAGACGGAGGCCATGTTTCTCACGTCCAACAAGGTTCTCGCCAAACAAGCCCTGAATGAAGCAGGCATTGCCACGCCTCCATTGTTCTTGCCCCACGAGAACTACAGCGGACATTTTGCCGAAGGCACATATATTATCAAGGCCGTCTGGGAACACGCCTCCGCGTGGCTTCACAGCGATTCCATCATCCATGCAGGAGACTCGCGACAGCTCCACGAGACAATGGCATCCCGGCAGCGGCAACTAGGCATGGCATGCTTTGCGGAAGCGTTTATTGAGGGAAGAGAATTTAATCTTTCCCTCCTCGCCGGTGCTGGAGGTCCCCATGTCCTTGCCCCAGCTGAGATTTGCTTTGACGGTTTCCCTCCGGACAAGGTCAGGGTAGTTGACTACTTATCCAAATGGGTCGAAGACTCCTTTGAATATCATCATACTCCACGGTGTTTTGATTTTCCTGAGGAGGACGCACCCTTGATTCTCCGATTGAAGGATTTGGCTCTTCAGTGCTGGCGGGTGTTTGGCCTGCGAGGATACGCAAGGGTAGATTTTCGTATCAACAATGAAGGAAAGCCGTGGGTCCTAGAAGTGAACACAAATCCGTGCCTGTCTCCAGACGGGGGATTTTATGCTGCCCTGGAGCGATCGGGTTTGAGTTTCATCCAGGCAATAGAACGGATAATTCGAGACGCCACACCATTTTGATATTCTTGCACCGGGCGACGATAAGATAATAAAATTAAAGGCATTCATCCGACGACTTCCCAAGGTACCTGCCCTGTATTAACGACCGAAAACAGTTGCTTTTTTAGCGTTAATCCTGTAGATAGCATTCGCTCATAATTATCCCTTAAAAATGTGAAACCGTTGAGGCCTCCTTGTAAAGGGATGGCGCAAATAACACGTAGAAGCACGCTCGAATCCTTGCGGAGGGCAGATGCGATTCATTCCCAAAGAAGAAAAATTTTACGATCTGTTTGAGGAACTCATCAATAAAATCGAAGAAGGGGCAAAGGTCTTTTCCGACATGGTTGAAACGTACGAATATCCCCTTCCGAAGATAACCAAACTCAAAGAGCTGGAACATGAGGCGGACGTCATCACCCACAGAACCTATGAGAAGATGCACAAGTCATTCCTGACTCCCTTGGACAGGGAGGACATTTATGCCCTGGTAAATAAAATGGATAGTATCCTGGATATGATCGAAGCGTCAGCGGCCAGGATGAGTCTTTATAAGGTGAAGAAGCCAACGAAGGTGATTATCGATCAGGCAAAGATCCTCAACCTGGCCATCAGCAAAGTTAAGCTTATCGTTCACGCCATGAGAGACATGAAGAATTCAAAGATGATTATGGATGCCTGCGTGGAGATAAACACCCTCGAAAACGAAGGCGATATTGTTCTGAGAACGGCAATGGTCGATCTTTTCGAGCATGAAAAAGATGCAATCGAATTGATTAAATGGAAGGAAATATTTGAACGTATCGAAGAAGCCCTTGACGTGTGTGAGGACGTCTCAAATATAATAGAAGGTATCGTCCTGAAGCATGCCTGAGTCTTTAGGGTTTGTTATTTTTCTTATCATAGTAGCTTTGGCATTTGATTTTCTCAACGGCTTCCATGATTCCGCCAATGCTATTTCAACCATTGTATCAACCAGGGTTCTTTCACCTAAGAACGCCGTCTTGTGGGCGGCGTTCTTCGAATTTGCCGCCGTCTTTTTTGTAGGTGTACGGGTAGCCACTACCATTGGTACCGGCATTATTAATCCGGATATCGTGGATAATCTGCTCATCCTTTCTGCGCTAGGCGGTGCCATCACCTGGAACATCATTACCTGGTATTACGGGCTCCCCAGCAGTTCCTCTCATGCCCTCATCGGCGGCCTCATAGGTGCAGGCATCATACAAGGAGGTACAGATGCCCTGGTATGGAGCGGTATTATTAAGACGGCCATATTTATCGTGGTGTCCCCCGCCATTGGCTTGATCCTGGGATTGGCCATGATGATTTTGGTGCTGAACGTCAACCGGCAATCCAATGTTGCAAAAGCAGATAAACTGTTTCGAAAATTGCAGCTTGTCTCCTGCGCAATTTACAGCATGGGACACGGTACGAATGACGCCCAGAAAACCATGGGAATTATAGCGATAATTCTTTACAGCCACGGCCTCCTCGGAAAAATCTTTTATATCCCTCTCTGGGTTATCATCGCATGTTATACAGTTATTGCCCTTGGCATCATGTCGGGAGGATGGCGCATCGTCAAGACGATGGGAACTAGGATAACAAAGCTTCAGCCAATCGGCGGGTTTTGCGCGGAGACAGCGGCAGCTATCTCCATTATTGGGGCGTCCTTAGCCGGCATCCCCGTGAGTACCACACATACCATCACAGGCGCCATCGTAGGGGTGGGATCAACTAAGAGGCTTACAGCCGTTCGCTGGGGAGTGGCCGGAAGAATCGTCTGGGCATGGATATTGACGATCCCGATGGCGGCATTGATCTCCGCCGCCATCCACGTCGCTACACACATCATCTAGTAATTTTACCAGAATGGTTGCTCAGGATACGGTCGATGGGTCCCGGAGAAATTTCCCTAATCTCTTGACAATGCACCTCGGTAGAATTCTTCGTACATCGCCCAGATCGTCAGGAGGAGAGAGGCGATGATGGGGCCGATAATGAAACCGGTGAATCCGAATAACGATAACCCCCCCATAGTTGACAAGAAAACCAAAAGGGAATGCATCTGAACATCTCTTCCGATCAGTATGGGCCGGAGAAAATGGTCCACCATGCTGATTACAAGAACTCCGAAAGCGAGGATAATCACGCCTTTCCACAGATGCCCAGTGATCATCATCATCACGCCTGCGGGCAACCAGATGATGGAACAGCCGACAACCGGTACGATGGCTGTAAATATCATCACCACACCCCACATCAGCGGTCCTTGTATACCGGTGAGCCAGAAAAGAAGCCCTCCCAGTGTCCCCTGAATGCCCCCGATAATCAGTGTCACCTTCAAAGTGGCCTTCGCCGCCGCCGCAAAGCGCTCATAGAGGACTTTTTCTCTCTCCTGCCCGAGCGAAAACACTCGGACCGCCTTCCCTAAAAACTTGTCGCCGTCGCGAATAAAGTAAAACAGAGTATAGAGCATGACGGAGAATTTGACGAAAAAAACAAAGGTGTTCTGCGTGAGGTCCTTCAGATTGATAAAAATGTAGTTAGAAACAGTTTTGGCTACCTCAGAAACCTTTTCAGTCCAGAATTGTTCATCGACATGGAATTGGGTCACGAAAACGTTATTTTTTACTGCACCTGTAACTGCCTTTACAATATTTTCTATATTTCCGCGATCTGCATCGAGTGACTCATACACGCGCATGGATTCGCCGAGCAACAAACTGCCAATGATGCTTCCCGGCAGAATTATGATGACAGCAACCATCAGAAAAATTATGGTAGCAGACGCATTGGGCTTATGCAATTTCCTGTTGAGAAGTTTGAAGATGGGGCTGAAGATACTGGATATGACAGCCGCCCAGAATATTGGGAAGAAAAAAGGTGCAAGGAGATAGAGAAACAGAAGAAAAACGAAGATCATAATCGCAAAAAAAAGTATATTCTGAGCTTTTGAAGTGTCCATTAGATTCCTGATACGAGAGAGAATTCATGTTATGGGCGGTATGGTCTATAGAAAGGTATCTTAATT